>URLR01000017.1 GCA_900548815.1 uncultured Collinsella sp. | reverse complement strand
CGGGATTGGTCAAAATAGTTTGACTATTAGCGGCTAAAATCGCCCGGCGCTAACAATGGTCACGCCCGAAGCGACGGCATTCATTCCGCGGCCTGCAAACAACAGTGAGAAAAAGTCTTCCAGAGCGACGAAGGCAAATGCCTGAGAACAGTCCATGATGAACGCTGACCGAAGAATGCCATTACCCGCAATAGCGGCACCGATCATCTTCGGGCTAATTCCATGCTCAGGTGACACCGCGGCGCCCTCTCTTCTCACCTCAGGAATACAGACAACGACAACCAATGTCAGCACCATTGTGATGATATCGACCGAAAGCCCAACGAGATACGCGCCAGCGGACGAAATGAAACCGCCCACACAAGCGGAGAGGGCATAAGACGCATAGAAAACAAATCGCTCAACGATATTAAGTCTTACGAGCTGGTCTTGAGAGACGCTGTCAATGTAAATCGCTTCGATGGATCCGCTCACACATGCAACGGCAAAACCTTTGAGAGCAAACGCACCGATTAAAAGCGGAGGAGATCGGACGAGGAGCAGAGCGGTGTAATATCCGAGCATTCCCGCGACGCCAACGAGGCCGCTCGCCTTTCGCCCAAACCTGTCAGCAATATAACCAGTAGGAACCTCAAGAATGAACTTACTCACTTGATATGCAATCATCATGCTAGAAATCGCCACCATCGAGAATCCGACGAATTCAAGGTAAACCGTCAGAAAATACAAAATGGTGCTGAAGTTCGACAGAAAAACGAACGTCATATAAAGCAAAACCGTACGGTTTTTCATGCTCCGCCCTCCAAGAGTCAATAACCCAAACCGAAATCTTGGAAAAGCATGAGGGCAAAGCCGTCAGCCATGTGTTACAAGGCGTCAACATTCACTTGACGACACGAGGCCAAATGGCCTCACGAAGCGAGATGACGCAATAGGTGAAGAAATACTGTCTGGTGTCGATCGGTCCAGGCATTTTGCCGATAGCAAAAGTAGATAGGCAAGGTTACGTCATGTGAGGCTTCAATGGAGCACTCGCTCACTTTCAATCCATCTGATGCGAGAGAAGAGCCAGAAAAACTCAATATCAATCCCCCGGCTTGAAGAAACTCAGCCTGCGCTCTGTTTCCGTATTCGACATCACGGAAGCGGAAATTAACGAGCTGGGCTTCGGGACATTGATTGATTGCATTGAGACAGGGTGACAAATTAATGGGAACAGCGAGCCTGCCGCCCAGTAGCTCACGAATGGTCATAGCGTCCACAGATTGATGACCTGCCGGGCACGAAAGAACCTTGAGCTCCTTTTCACCCAAGAATTTCAAAGAAAGGACGCTGTTCCGTGGTTCTTCAAATGAGATGGCTGCATCCGAAATACCAAGCATGAGCGACTCAAAACATGTAGCAGTTGGCTGATGCCACACATCGAGGTGAATCTGAGGGTGCGAGCTTTCAAACGAGTCATACCAGTTTTCGGTAAAAAGGCGCCCCCGCCCATGAAGGCAGGGGGCGTAAAGACGAAAGTGGCCGTCAGGCGAAACGCCGCCGTTCCCCGATTGAGCGTACTTTTTGAGATCGTCGACCTGTGCCAGAATCACGCGTGCACGACGCGCAAATTCTCTGCCCGCCGGAGACAAAACGGCCTCCCCCGCCGATCGGTTGAGCAAAACAATCTGATACTCAGATTCCAACTTTTTGATTGCCGACGAAACGGCCTGCGGACTCACGTGAACGGCGCGAGCCGCTTTGCGCACGCCGCCATAGTTCGCTACCGCTTGAAGGTATTCGAGTTGAGAAAGCTGCATAGATTACTCCAAAGGCAGCCAAGTCGACGGGCTACGCGTCCTCAGATGAGGTTCTCGCCCAGGTTCTTGCCGCCGATAACGTGCATGTGGAAGTGCATGACGGTCTGGCCGGCGTTGACGCCCTTGTTGGAGATGACGCGGAAACCGTCCTCTAGGCCCTTGGCCTTGGCGACCTCCTGGATGGCGTGAGCCATGGCGCCCATGGTCTCGGCAGGCACGTTGTCGACGATGTCACTGTAGTGCTTCTTGGGGATCACGAGCGTGTGGACCGGCGCCTGGGGATTGAGGTCGTCGAACGCGATGACCTGGTCGTCCTCATAGACAACGGTCGAGGGGATCTCGTGGTTGGCGATTTTGCAGAAGATGCAATCACACATGGCTGGTTCCTTTCTTACAGACCAAGGTAATTATATTTGGTCGAGATGGTTAGAACGAGAGACTGTCGTTGGTGTTGGCGGCTTCGCCGTCGGCGAGCACGTCGTTGCCGTCGACGTCCTTAAGGAGCACCGAGACCTTCTGCTCGGCATCGGACAGGCGGGTACGCAGGCTCTTGAGGAGCTCGACGCCGCGTGTGTAGCTCTCGAGCGACTCCTCGAGCTCCATATCACCCGACTCCAGGCTGCGGATAATAAGTTCCAACTCCTGCGAGGCCTGCTTGTACGTAAGCTGCTCGACCGGGGTCTTCTCTGCCATATCTGTTTCCTTTCCTAAAGGTTTATCACTATGAAACGCGGCCTACTCGACCGTATCGACCGTTGCCGCAACGTTGCCGTCTGCCATGCGCACACGAATGGCATCACCGGGCTTAAAGGTCTTGGCGCTCGTAGCCACACCGTCATCGCTGTACGCGATGGAATAGCCACGGGCAAGCACCTTGAGCGGAGACAGGGCATCGAGCGACGCGGCAGCTCGGCCCAAGTCGGACGCGGGCTTGCTGAGCATCGTGCGTCCCTGATGCTCCAGACGGGAACTCGCAAGCGTGAGCGCATGGCGCTTGCCATCGAGCCCCGAGGTACTTGCAACCAGACGCTCGGGCAGGCGTTCAAAGCTGGATCGGAAAGCTCCGACCGAGCGTACCATGGCGCCCGACAGGCGGTCGGCAGTCAGCGCAAGCTCTGACTCACGACGCTCGACCATAAACGTCGGATCGTTGAGGCACGGGCGGCATGCGGCCGCATCGAGCGCGTCGCCCAAGCGAGCCGTATAGGTATCCCAGGCACGGCGACCGCGCTGATCGAGCATCTCCAGGTCGACCTGGGCCGACCCAATCATCGATGCCATCGCGGCACCCAGACGCTGATGGCGCGCCTCGAGCACATCAGCCAACTCCGTCATAGCCGGCGCCACCGATTCTGCCGCCGCCGTGGGCGTGGAGGCGCGGCGGTCGCTCACCATGTCGCAAATCGAGGTATCGGGCTCATGCCCAATACCCGTTACCACAGGCACGGGACAGGCTGCCACCGCACGGGCAAGCTCCTCGTCGTTAAAGGTCATGAGGTCCTCGAAGGAACCGCCGCCACGCACGAGCAAAATGCAATCGGGCGCCGGCGTAATGGCAGCGGCGCGGCGCAAGCCTTCAATAAGCTCTTCCGGCGCACCCTCGCCCTGGACTTTTGCGCCCACGCAGACAAGCTCGACGAGCGGGTTGCGACGGCGCAGCGTACGCTTGACGTCGTCGATTACGGCGCCCGAAAGCGAGGTGACGACTGCCACGCGCGAGCAAAACACCGGAATGTGACGTTTGCGCGCCTCGTCCATCAGACCCTCGCGACGCAGCTTTTCGGCCAGTTGCGCCACTTGTTGACGCAGCAAGCCCTCCCCCGCCAGCGAAAACGAGCGGGCGACGAAGCTCATGCGACCCGTAGGCTTGTAGAGATTGAAGCTGCCCTTAAAGCTTACCTGCATGCCGTCGCGCAGATCGAAGGTGCGCTTAAGGTAGGCGCCCTTCCAGATGATGCAGTCGACGGCCGCCGAGTCGTCCTTGATTTGGAAGTAGCAGTGGCCGCTTCGAGCATTGGGACCGCGAAAACCCGTGACCTCACCCAAAACGCTCAGCTGCGGAATGGCATCGAGCGCACCGGCAGCGATCTCCACCGCCTGGCTCACGCTGAGCTCCTTGCGCTCCTGCTCATCCGAACCGTCGAACTCGGCGGAAACGGTATTGCCGGTCAGATTCCAGCCTGCCACGCAGCCTCCTTTCGTTATCGCGCACAGAGGCTCCGGCCTCGTGCAAATTTAAGTCCAACACATAGTACAGCGCCGCGGGGACACAAATCTCCGCGGCGCCTGTTAAGCCAATTTGTTATCGGTTGGAGTTTCTGTTGTAGCGAGCCATCAGATAGAGCAGTTGAATGATCGAAGTGAGCGCTGCGGCCACATAGGTAAGCGCGGCTGCCGTCAGGACCTTCTTGGCACCGTTGACCTGCTTGGAACTCATGCCCGACCGCTCGATATACGCCACGGCACGGCGACTGGCATCGATCTCGACCGGCAGCGTAACCAGCTGGAACAGCACGCTAAACGAGAAGAAGACCAGCGCGAGGGTCGTGAGCCCCGCGATGTTCATGAACAGGCCCATGAGCAGCACGATCGTCCAGGTGTTCTGGGTAAAGTTGACGACGGGGACCAAAGCGGTACGTACCTTCATCATGGCATAACCACTTTGACGCTGGGCAGCATGGCCCGCCTCGTGACAGGCCACGGCAACGCTTGCGACCGACCCGCCCGAACGGTTGGCATCCGACAGATACAGGTTGTTGTCCTGCGGGTTGTAGTGGTCGGTGAGCTCGCCAGCGACGCCCTTGATGCCCACGGCGCTACAACCGTTGGCATCGAGCATGCGACGAGCGACCGTGGCACCCGTGTCGCCGTCCGAGCGAACCTTGGACCAGGTCTTGTATGTCGAGTTGATATAGCTCTGCGCGGCAAGGCCAAGCACCGTGCAGACAAGAACAACCAGCAGGTACAGCGGGTCAATGCCAAAGCCGTATCCATAGTAATAAGGCATGCGAATTCCTCCGAATCGAATTACACGTTGGAGGCATTCTACCCACTCAAGCGGCTAGGCTTCCCTACAGGAGCTCGATTTTGCCGTCCTTCACCGTCAACCCCATGTTGCCCGAGAGCAGATCGTCCAGGCGCGAGCCCACGAGCTCAAAGCGCCAGCCTTCGCGCAGGGGACTCTGCTCGGGGTGCTCAATATAGTCGGCCAGGTCATCGCGCGAAGCAATGACCGAGGTCGCCACGCCCGAGCGCTCGGCAACCAGGCGAATGAGCGCATACATCAGGTCCGTCACGCTCTCCAACTCCGGCGAAATCTGACGGTGCCCGCGTACCATGAGCGGCAGGCGATCGTGTGGGCAGCTCGCACCGCGCTTAATGGCCATGAGCGCGCCGTCCACGTCGCGCTCCCCCAGCTGGTCGGTACCGCGAATGCTGCGGAACTCCTCAACGCGCACGGGATTGCGCTTGACGAGCGCAAGCAGCGTATCGTCGGACATGACCCACTTGCGCGGGATGTTGCGGCGCTCGGCGCGGTCCTCGCGCCAAGCGGCAAGCTCGCGCGCGATACCCAGCTGATGGCGGCTGCAGGAGTTGATGCGCTTGACCTTGCGGAATGCCTCGTGACGATCGGCGCGGTAGTGTGACTCGTCGGCCAGAGGACGCAACTCATCGAGCACCCAGTCCACGCGGCCCAGCTCACGCAGGCGGCTCATCATCTCGGTATAGGCGACGATCAGGTACTTGACGTCATCGATTGCGTACTCGATTTGCTTGTCGGTCAGCGGGCGGCGCGACCAATCGGTCAGTGACTCGGTCTTGGGCAATGAGACGCCGCAAAACGTCTGTACGAGCGCGCCGTAGGAAATCTGCTGGCGCTCGCCCAAAAAGGCGGCGGCCACCTGCGTGTCAAAAATGGGACGCGGCAGCACGCCCACGGTATGGAGCATGACCTCCATATCCTGCGAGCACGCGTGGAAGACCTTGGTCACGCTCTCGTCGGCCATAAGCTCGGCCAGCGGCGACAGGTCGTCGATCACCAGAGGGTCGACCGCCACGCTCTCGGCAGGGGTGGCAATCTGAACCAAGCACAGGCGCGGATGGAACGTGCGTTCACGCAAAAACTCGGTATCGACGGCAATCGCGTCGAACTCGCGGGCGCGCTGGCAAAAGTCGAGTAGAGCCTGATGTGTGGAAATGTACATATCAACCCATCGAATAAGGTTAGGCCCGAAAAACACGGGTAGGATATCGGCATTGCCCTACAACTATACTCGGTTAGTCACAGAACGGGAACGTAAGTATGCGCTGCCTTATCATCCACAACCCGGCATCGGGCCCCAGCTCAGATGAAATCTACGCGTTCACGCACGCCCTCGCGCAGGGCGGCGACGAGGTCGTGATGCGTTTTATCGGCGATGGCATGGAACCCGAGGACGCCGTGGCAGACGTGCGCGAGTTTGATCGCGTGGTGATTTCGGGCGGCGACGGCACCGTCTCCAACGTGCTCGACCAAATGCGCGGATGCGGCGTCCCCACGCTCGTCTTCCCCTCCGGCACGGCCTGCCTGTTCTTCAACAACATTGGCAACGCCCCCGAGGCCGCGGCGCTCGCCAAGGCCTGCCGCGTCGGCCGTACCGTCAAGGCGGACATGGGCGAGCTCTTTTGGCTCGACGAGAACGGCAACGAGAAGCGCCACGGCTTTATCATCATCGCCGGCTCGGGCTTCGACGCCGAGATCATGATGAAGGCCGCTCCCACCAAAAACGACATCGGCGAAATCGCCTATTTCCTGTCGGCGCTCGCCACGCCTAACCCCACGGTGGCGCACTTTACGATTGAGCATGACGGCATTGTCGAGGAGCTCGATGGCATCTGCTGCATGGCCGGCAACACCTCGGTCATTCAAAACGATATCAACCTGTTCCCCGATTGCCGCATGAACGACGGCATGGTCGACATCGCGGTCATCGAGCCCGTAAAAACCGTCCAGCTCCTGCCCACTGTGATCACCGCCGCGCTCGACCCCGCCGGCAAGGTGCTCGGCCGTCCGCAGTTCAAGATCATCCAGACCAAAGAAGCCAAAATCACCTGCACGCCGTCGCTGGGCATGCAGTTCGATGGCGAGATCATCTCCAGCAACTCGGGTGTCTTTGGTGCCCGCGCACTTCCGCAATGCCTCGACCTCATCGTCGACGAATTCTCCCCGCTTGGAAAATAGGAGGACCCCATGAACGACAATCCCCTGCTCGGCTTTATCGTCATCGTTCTGGCCATGCTCGTCGGCTATGCGATTAACGTGATCCACCGCCGGAAGAAGTAATTCCACATTGGTATGATATTCATCCAATTATCGTCTCCCCCGTTGTTTATGCATTTGCCAGGCAGCGGGGGATTTTTCTTTGTGCCCCGTGCAAGGCGCTTTATTCAGGTACAGTAATTGCAGGGCGTCTTTATTTAGCTAAAGCTACAAAGTGAGTATTCTTATCCACTCATCGCATATTTTAGGACGCTCATCGAGTATTCCATCAAATTTAATGAATACTTCTTAGACTTCCGATAGGCTAATTGATGTATTTATTAGCTGAGATTCCGCACAGTTTTGTGGGGTCTCAACAGTTGGGAGGGATCATGAGGTTTACTCATCCTGTCAACACGCTCAAAAAGCTCGGCTGCGGCCTTGCGTTTGGAGCAGCGGCCATCATGGCCATGCCGACTTCGGCGCTCGCCTGCACCCAGATCTACATGGGCAGCAAGCTCACGGCGGACGGCAACACGTACTACGGCCGCGCCGAGGACTTTGGCAAGCGCTATCTTAAGCACTACGGCATCGAACCTGCCCACGAACCTGGCTTTAAGTACAGCTCGATTGAATCTGCTTTTGAATACACTTCGAACAAGCCTACCTATCGCTACAGCTATGTACGCGACCACCCCTCCAACTGGATGGGTCGCACCGACGCCTACTCCGAGGCCGGCATCAACGAGAAGGGCGTCTCCTGCTCCGCCACGCTAAGCACCTCCTATAACGAGGAGGCCGCTGCAGCAGACCTCATCGATGAGGAAGTGGGTCTGGGCGAGTACAGTTACGGCAGCATCATCCTGGGCGAGAGCGCCACGGCCCGCGAGGGCGTCGAGCTTCTCGGCAGCCTGATCGATGATCAAGGCGTCTGCACCAACGACCAGATCATCATCGCCGACAACAACGAGACCTGGCTGTTCGCCACACTTTCCGCCCATCAGTGGATCGCCATGAAGCTCGCTGACGACGTCGCGTCGCTCAACCCTAATATCGGGAGCCTCAACTACGATGTCGACCTCAATGACACCGAGAATTGCCTCCACTCTGAAAAGATCCAATCCATGCCCGAAGAAAAGGGTTTCGCCAAATACTCCGCTGACGGCAAATTCGATGTCGCCCAAACGTATGGCGAAAGCCTCGCCGATTCCGGCGTAAACCAGTGGTCCCGCTATGTGCAAGGCCGCGATTATTTTGGTAGTCAGCTGACCGAAGGCACAGATTACGACATTATCACAGTAAAGGAGAAAGGAAAACCTGACCAAAAGGGAGCCATGGTCAGCGAAATCCAGCCCCTGTTCTTCAAGCCTGGCAAGTCTGGTTGGAGCACTTTCGAGTTGATTCGCGCCTTCGGCAACCGCGGCGAGAACGTCCCTGGCCTCAACGCGAACACTGATGGTGTTTATTGCATCGGCAGCGAGCGCAACACCGAGATCAACCTCTTCCAGATTCGTCGCGGGTATGACCCCGAAGTCGCTACCATCCAGTGGGAAATGCTCTCCCGCGCCGCGTACTCCGTCGCCATCCCGTTGTACTCCGCTCTGATAACTGAGGTCAGCCCGTACTTCAGCGATCAGACCGTCTCCTTCGATCACTGCAAACAGACTGACGTCGTGTACAACGAGGAGCCCGAGAACTCAATCAACTACGTCCTCATGGACATCAGCTCGCTCTGCTTTGAGAACCCTGACACCCTTGGTATCAGCGTCCGTGCCTACCTCGATGCGCTCCAGAACGAGCTCATCGAGCAGAACAAGGAAGTTGACGCCGCCATGCTAGCCGAGACGACCACCGAGGGCCGCACTGCCCTGGCCAACAAGGCCGGCAAGGCTGCTACCGAGAACACCTACAAGAAGTGCAAGGCCCTGCTCCAGGAGATGCGCGCCTATCAGAAGGCCGAAAACTTCGACCAGCCCTTCACCCCGAGCGACCTGAACACCGAGATCAACGGCCTCAAGGTGTCCATCACCTACGCCAAGGACGCTCTTGCCACCGACCCGGTAACCCCGGATCAGCCTGGTACTCCTGAGCAGCCCGGTACTCCTGAGCAGCCCGGTACCCCCGAGCAGCCCGGTACCCCCGAGCAGCCCGCTAAGCCCGAGCAGCCCACCACCAAGCCCGAGAAGCCTGGCAAGTCGGACACCACGACCACGGTAACCACCAACAAGACGAACACCAAGGGCGGCCTGCCCACCACCGGTGATCGTTTTGATGGCCGCATGGTGGCCGCATTCGCCATCGCTGGCGTTGCCGTCATCTCCGCGGGCGGTTACTTCCTCTACCGTCGCAATAAGGAGTAACGTCTTAGCTGAGCGGACAAGGCAGCAATGGCAGCCTCGCCCGCTCAGCCCGCTCTTTTGACCGGCGGGAAACCCGCCTGAAATCTTTTCAAAAAAGATTTCCCCGCACACACTTCGCTGTGCTATAGTGCAGCGCAACAGCAACTAGGTGCGACCGCGCCACGGCGTCACGAAAGGAGCCACCAACATGAAGAACACGATGAAGTCTCTCAACAACTGGTGGTGGCGTGATGCGAATACGATCGGTCGACAGTGAGTCCCTCACGCCTGTTTTTGCGCTCTAGGTGATTGGAAGGCCTCCGGTTTCGACCGGGGGCCTTTTTCTATCTCGAGCCCGATCGCATTCGCATCACGCGCCTCCGCTTTTCTCTTGCACTCCCATTCCGAAAGGATTTTCACCATGTCTCAGAACACCACCGCCACCCAGCCCCGCACCGTCCAGACCGCCGACCGTGGCAAACTCGATGTCCGCGCCCTCGTCCTGCTTGCCATCCTGCTCGCCGCCGGCTTCATCCTCAACTTCACCGTCGGCAAGGCCATCTCGGGCATCTCGGGCGGCATGATCAGCCCCGAGTTCATCATCTCGGCCTTCTGCCTCACCATCCTGGTCGTTCGTCCCAACATCGGCCAGGCGCTCGTCATTGGCCTCATCTCGGCTGCCGTGATCCAGATCACCACCACTTCGCCGTTCGTCGATTTTGCCGCCGAGGGCATCGCCGCCATGCTCATGGCCGGCATCGTCAACGCCGCCGGCAAGAACGGTCAGGTCAAGCCCGCCATCGCCATTGTCGCAACCTTCCTGACCACCTTTGTCTCCGGCGTCATCTTCATGATCATCAAGATGGCCATGCTCGGCGTGGTCGGCGAGCTCGCCGCCGCCATGCTGCCCGTCGTTGCCATGACCGCCGTCTTTAACGCCATTCTGGTCGGCGCCCTCTATCTGCCCATCCAGAAGGCCCTGAAGCTCAACTAACCCGCTCGGCTTTACGAGCCACCCCATCTTGGCGTTCATTCGTCGCTCGCGTACCCAAGTACGCTTCGCTCCTCTTTCACGCCAACCTGAGGCCCCTCGTAAAGCCGTCTCCGTGCTTCACCACCAAAGACTGTCCCAAACGGCTAGCTCTTGGGACGTTCTTAAACGACTAGTCATTTAAGAACGTCCCCAATGACTATGAAAGGTATCCATGGAAACGATCATCAACGTCGACGATGTCTCGTTCTCCTATGGCACGCAGACCGAGCAGGCGCTCAGCCACATCTCGCTCAGCGTGAACAAGGGAGATTTCATCGGCATCATCGGGCCCTCGGGCGCCGGCAAGTCCACGCTTGCCGCCTGTCTGTCGGGCGCCGTGCCCCACCACTACACCGGCACGTTCTTTGGGTCCGTCATGGTCGACGGCCACGACACCTGCGAAGTCTCGCTCACCGACGTGTCGCAAATCGTCGGCAGTGTGCTGCAGGATATCGACACGCAGATGGTCGCTTCGGTCGTCGAGGACGAGATGCTCTTTGGCCTCGAGAACTTTGGCGTTCCCCACGACCAGATCGAGCAGCGCGTGAGCGAAACGCTCGAGACCGTCGGCATCAGCGACCTGCGCGACCGCGAGATCGCAACCCTCTCTGGCGGACAGAAGCAAAAGGTAGCCATCGCCGCCATCCTCGCCATGCGCCCGCGCGTCTTGGTTCTCGACGAGCCCACCGCGGCACTCGACCCCGCCAGCTCCACGTTGGTCTTCGAGACGCTGCGTGAGGCAAACCGCGCACTTGGAATCACCATCGTCGTCGTTGAGCAAAAGGTCGCCCTGCTCTCGGAGTACTGCAACCGCGTGCTCGTGCTCAACCATGGCGAAATCGCGCTGCAGGGCGAGCCACACGAGGTCTTCGCACATACCGACGAGCTCCGTGCCATCGGCGTCGACTGCCCTCGCGTCACGCGTATCTTCAATAGCCTCGAGGCCGATGGTCTGGTAAGCGGTACCCCTTGCTTGGATGTCGATGAGGCCGAACGCCTGATTTCGGGCATCGTCGACCCCGCACACGCAGCCATCGAAGCCCAGGCGCCCACCGGTTCCCCGCATGCACCGTCGTTGCGTCCTCATGCCAAGGACGCCGAACCCGTGCTCACCTTCGACCATGTTGAGTTTGCCTATCCCAATGGCGGCGCCGCCGTACACGACCTTAGCCTGACGCTCTATCCTGGCGAGCTCGTGGGCATCGTCGGCCAGAACGGTGCCGGCAAGACCACGCTCACCAAGCTGCTCACGGGCCTGCTTAAGCCCGCCTCGGGCAGCGTGCGCGTTACGGGCCTGGATACTGCCGCGGTCCCCACGAGCCGTATCGCCCGCGAGGTCGCAACGCTCTTCCAAAACCCCGACCGCCAGATCTGCAAGGACACCGTGCTCGACGAGGTCGCCTTTGGCCTGGAGCTTGCCGGCATCGACCGCACCGAGGCTCTGCGTCGTGCTCAACTCGTCATCGACCGCTTTGGCCTGCCTGCCGACGAGGCGCCCTTCTCGCTGTCGCGCGGCCAGCGCCAGATGGTGGCACTCGCCTCCGTCGTGGTCGTAGAGCCCAAAATCGTCGTGCTCGACGAGCCCACGAGCGGCCTTGACTACCGCGAGTGCATGACCGTCATGGAAACCGTGCGTACCATGGCCGAGCGCGGCTGCGCCGTAATCATGGTCTGCCACGACATGGAAGTCGTCTCCGACTTTGCCGAGCGCATTGTGGTAATGGCCGACGGCTGCATCCTCGACCGCGGCCGCACGCACGAGCTATTCTCGAACATCGATCTCATGCGGCGTGCCTACGTGGAGCCTCCCCAGGTTATTGAACTCTCGCGCCGTCTGGCATCTTCCGTCTCGCCCGCTTTTGCGCAGGTGAGCGAGGTCACCGATGTCGTTCGAATTGCCAAGGAGATGGTCCACCGTGGTTAACGTTATCGACTACATGCCGGGCGATACGCTGCTGCATCGCCTGAATCCCGTCGTCAAACTGGGCCTCGCCGCCGCCATCATCGTCGGCATCTTCTTGTCCGACACCTATGTGGCGCTGCTGGGCTTTTTGGCACTCACCCTTGCGCTGGGTGCCTATGCCGGCGTCGTCGACCGTCTGTTCTCGCTGCTCAAGTTGCTGATTCCGCTCGCGCTTATCATGCTGGTGCTCCAGCTGGCCTTTATGCGCGATGGCAACGTGGTGTGGGGCTTTATCACCGACACGGGTCTCATCACAGGATCGAAGGCCTGTCTGCGCCTGCTGGGTGTGGCGTTACCGCTCATCCTCATGCTCATGGTGACCAAGCTCAACGACCTTGCCAACGCCTGCGTCGAGGTGCTGCACGTGCCGTATCGCTATGCCTTCACCTTTACCACGGCGCTGCGCTTTGTGCCGGTGTTTGGTCAGGAGATGAACGCCATCATGGAGGCGCAGACCGCACGCGGCGTCGAATACGACACCAAGAACCCCATCAAGAAGCTTAAGCTCATGCTGCCACTGTGTGTGCCACTGCTCATCTCGAGCGTGGGCAAGACCGATGCCACAGCCTTGGCGGCAGAACAGCGCGGCTTCTATCTGCGTACGCGCGCCAGCTCGTACAAGCGCTACCCCATCAAGGGCCTGGACATCGCCGTGCTCATCGTCAGCATCGCCCTCATCGCCATCGGCTTCCTGTTCTAGTTCACCACCGACAGCATCCGCCCAACGCAAAAGGCCTCGGCTCGCACCAAACGAGCCGAGGCCTTTACTGTTTCACCAGATAAAACCTACCAAAATTAACCTGTCCCTTTTTGACAGGTCGGAAGCTAGAGGCGGTAGGGAGCGCCGCTACGGATGATGGATTCACGCACCAGGACATCCATGGCGTCGAGGGTGATCTCGGGAATCTCTCGGTACTTTTGCAACACCGAGAGCTCGGTGCAGGCCAGAATGACGCGGTCGCAGCCGCTACGGGCGAACTCCCACATCACGCGGTCGAACTTATCCATATCGGGCTCACGTCCGGCCTTCACATCATCGTAGATAAGCGACATCACATCGTTCTGACGTTTCTCGCTGGGATAGACGACCTCAACACCCGCAGCCTTACATTCGCGGCCGTAGACACCCGCGCCCACGGTTCCGTCGGTGCCCATGATGCCAATCTTGTGCACCGGCTCGGCCGGCATACTCAGGTTGGGGTCGAACTCGCACTCCCCCATCACCGCACCGGCCAGAGCATAGCGCACCGACTCACGCGGCATGTGGATAATCGGCACCTTCGTAAACGACTGGATCTGGTCGTAGAAGTAGTGCGACGTGTTGCAGGGAATGGCAATGTGCGCACAGCCCAGCGACTCGAGTGCCTGGGCACACTCTTTCATGGTCGCCAGCAGCTTGGCATGCTCGCCGGTCTTAATGGCCAACGTGCGGTCGGGCATGGTCGACTTGGAGAGCACCACCATGTCGATATGTTCCTGATCGCAGGCAGCAGCCGTATGACGCACCACCTGGTCGTAGTAATACGACGTGGCCTCGGCGCCCATGCCGCCGATAACTCCCAGCTTTTCCATCGCCGCCTCCTTGATGACGCTTGCGCAATTGCGCGTATCATACCCGCGCCCGCCCGATGCAAACCGGACGGGCGCCGCGCTCATCTACTTGTAATACGTCTTGAACAGCTTAAAGTGGCGCAGCTTGGTGTGCCACATGCGCAGCCAGCGGTTAAAGACAAAGTCGCCCTTCATAAACGAAGGGTCGGCGCCCTTGCCTTCCTTGTCCAGGCGATGCACCTTAGCGCGCAGCTCGGGATCCTTGACGTACTTGTCGACGACGCCCATGGGGACGACCATCCACAGGGCCTCGTCCTGAGCCGTCACAAACTCCGGCTCAAACGGACGGTTGAACACATACTCGTCCACCACATACTTGGCAACGTTAAAGCCGCTGTTGGTAACGTAGTAGTTGCTGCGGCCCTGGCGCGTGTTGAAATCGAAGAACTTAAACGAGCCGTCGCGCTCGTCGTACTTAACGTCAAAGTTGGAATAGCCCACAAAGTGAAGGTCCTCGAGCAACTTGCGCACGCCGCCCATGAGCTCGTCGTTGGGCTCGGTAATGATACAGGCATGGTTGCCGACACCGTGGGGCTGATGCTCCTCGAGCAGCACATGGCCCAGGCACATCATGCGCACCTTGCCGTTGCGGTCGGAATAGCTGGTGAGCACGCGCATGTACTCGTCGTTGCCGGGCACGCGATCCTGCAAGATCAGGTCGTCGGTGTAGCCGCTGGCATACGAATCGCGAATGACCTGTTCCAGCTCGGCGCGGTCGGCAATCTCATAGGCCTTCTTCTGGCCCTCGAACTCATGCTGCCACCACATGATGCCGTCAGAAGGCTTCAGAATCATCGGGTAAGGAAAATCGATCTGGTCGAGCACTTCGGCAGGCGCCTCACCCTGGGCATTAAGCATCGCCTTGGTAAAGGTAAACGTGTGCGGATAGGGCACGCCATGCTTCTCGCACAGCTCGTAGAAGATCTCCTTCTTCTGGCACTGCTCGAGCATGCTGTAGGGCGCGTAGGGAGCGACGATGTTATCCGCCAGCTCATGAGCATCCTTGGCTTGAGCCACGAGAGCGACATAGTTATCGCCACAGCCCACAAGGACAATCGTCTTGTCGGCATGCGCTTGGGCAATGCTGTTGACGGTTTTGAGCATCACGGGCATGGTGTCGATATCCACGTTGGGCGTGTAGTCGATAATCTGGCTGCGGTACGCGGGACCCGTCTGATACTTGCCAAAGACCAGACTCTTGACCTGGTACTCCTCGTAGAAGGCGCGCGCCACCGAATAGGCGTTGATGTCGCCACCGAGCAGCACGGGAATGAACTCGCGCTCTGTAAATTGCAATGCCATGGAAACTTCCTATCATGAACTGCCCACACAACGGGCGGTTTTTGCGCAGCTGAATTATTCTAGCGTGCCAAGCCGCCGGCGCCCAAAGCTCCACCGTATCTATGGCAATCGACGTAATCGTCCAGCACGAAGGCCAGCACGAAGACGGCGCTCGCCGTTGTATGACAATGGGCAATGAACCTACCATTGTTGTAGGATTCAGTGTATTGACATCTTCGAGCGAAAGGCGCACACGTGCCCCAAGACCATCCGACCGATAATCCCATCCTCAATGCCGCGAGGCGCGAGCTGGCAGAACGTGCGAAAGCGACCGCTCCCCTGTGCACGGCAAACGACGCCTACAACGGACCCGCCCGCATTGTCTCGATCAACACGTCGGCACACAAGGGCACGCGCAAGTCGCCCGTCGCCGACGGGCACGACACCGTTATAGAGCAATTTGGCCTCGCCTCTGATGCGCACGCCGGGCATTGGCACCGCCAGGTTTCCTTTTTAGCTGCAGAGTCTATCCAGACGGCGCAGGCGCGCGGGCTCGATGTGCACGAGGGCGACTTTGGCGAGAACTTCACAACCCGGGGCATCAACCTGCTCTCGCTCCCCTTGGGCACACAGCTCAAGCTTGGCAGCGAGGTGCTTGTCGAAATCAGCCAAATCGGCAAGGTCTGCCACACACGCTGTGCCATCTACTATCTCGCCGGCGACTGCATCTTTCCCCACGAGGGCGTTTTTGGCGTGGTACTAAAGGGCGGAGAGGTCTACGCCGGCGACGATATCCAGGTAATCAAACTCGGCGACGGCACCTGTTCGTTCACCCCCGCCGAGGCCCTCGAAGAGATTGAGCAGGCTCGCCAGAAGGGCACGCTGTAGTTATAAAACCCCACGTTGAGATGGCTTTTACAGCCCAAAACTCCTCTCAAACAGAGCTCTGTAACGTTAAAGTTGAACTCTATGGTTTCTCAACAATTCATCATAACTGCAGGTCAAAGCCAAAGCCTCAAGTTCAACTTGACCCTTTAGAACCTTTAAGGTTCAAGTTGAGGTCGAAAGCAGTAGTAGAATACCTTTCGAACTATAACCTACGATTGATTGCAGAGGGACTGGATGCAGCATTCGAACCATCGCACCGCAGCGCTCATCGCGTCGAAGCCGGCTCGTATCATCACGAGCGCCGCGCTTGCCGTTACACTGACGGCCGCGCCGATGCTCTCCCCCGTCGCAGCCTATGCCGCCTCGCAGGCAACGCAGGATCAGCTTTCCGCTGCCCAGCAGAAAATCGAAACCGCCACGAGTGCCTACAACGAAGCCCGCACCAAGCTCGAGGATCTGCAGAAGCAAATCGACACTAACGAGGCAAGCATCGAGAAGATCGAAGCCGAACTTCCCGATCAACAGGCCAAGGCGAGCTCCGCCATGCGCGATCTGTATAAGTACCAGAAGGGCACCAACCCCATCGTGAGCTTCCTGGTCAACGCGCAGAGCCTGGGCGAGTTCATCACCACCTGCAAGTACACCAACCAGATCACGAGCTCGAGCGTCGACGAGATCGAAGAGCTCAACAAGATGCAGACCGAACTCGAGCAGAACAAGACCGAGCTCGAGCAGGCCAAGTCCCAACTCGAGACCGAGCAGAAAACCGCCGAGGACGCACTGGCACAGGCCCAGCAGCTTCGCAGCGAAGCCCAGGCAAAGGCCGAGCAGGAGAATGCCGCCGAGCTGGCCAAGCTCGAGGCCGACAAGGCCGCTGCCGCCGAGAAGCTCTCGGGCGAGGGCGTGAGCGGCAACAACTCCAACAGCCAGGCCAATAACGCCAACACCACTATCGACACCACGGTGAACAACTCCAATACCGGCAACTCCGATTACGACTCGTTTATCAACGAGTGGACGAGTCGCATCGACAACTACCTCGCCGGCTCCCCCATGGCAGGCCAGGGTTACAACTTTGCCGTGGCAGCCTGGAACACCGGTGTTGACCCTCGCTGGTCTCCCGCCATCGCCTGCATCGAGAGCAGCAAGGGCCTCTATTGTGCCGGCTCCTATAACGCCTGGGGCTGGAGCGCCCGCGGCGGCGGCTGGCGGAGCTTTGGTAGCTGGAGCGAGGGCGTCTCTGCCCACGTTGCCTACCTGGGCGCCAACTATGGCTCCACGCTTACCCCGGAAGCCGCCAAAAAGTACTGCCCGCCCACGTGGCAGGACTGGTACAACAAGGTTGCAACCCAGATGAACCGCATCTAAGATCAACGTCAAAGGGCCCCAATTGGGGCCCTTTTTCTTTTACGCGACGGAGGTATCGACGACGCCAGTCGCGTTTGCAATGGCAACAATGATAATCATTGCCAACAAGAGCACACCCATAGCCTTGAGCCAAAGCTTTGCAAGCTTTTTACCGCGGTATCTATCGAGTAGCTCAAACCGCCGGCGAAGGCGGCGTTTGTCGAGCATCACAAAATGGATGAGCACTACGAGACCGTCGACGAAGATAAAATACTCAATCGCGAGAAACCACATCGGGTAGTTTTGGTTGGCGCCCGTAGGATGAAAAACGGCAAAATGGCTTCCGGCAAAGAAAACAAGTAGCGAAAGATAGACGAATGCGTTCCAAATGCGCCCAACGGTGTCGGGAATGCGGGAGAGTAAATTCGGGCGCTCAGGCACCAACGGCAATCCACCCTGAGACTGATCCGTGGGGAGCACGGGCGCAGGGCACACGGCTCGCCGCTCCGGAGGCTCTTGAAAGGAAGCAGCATTCGGCGCGGACGACGCATACGATGCGCGTGCAGCGTGCCCTAGCGCCTTCGCGCTTGCAAAGCGCTTGTCCGGATCGAGCGTCATCGCCATGCAAATAACATCGGCAAGCGAGGCGGGGACGTCACGTGCCTCGCATTGCTCGCGTATGTTCCGACCTGGCTTGGGATCGGCCCCCGTCAGACAAAAGAACAGCAGGGCACCGAGCGCATAGACATCGCTGCGCACGCTCGTCTGGCCAAAACCATACTGCTCGGGCGGCGCATAGGGACGCGTGCCAAACTTAACGGTATCGGCATCGGCTCCCTCGCGCCACACGCGAGCGATTCCCAAATCGATAATCACCAGCGATGAAAACGTCATGCCTGTATCGGGCGTATAGTTTGCGCCCGACACGATGATATTCGAGGGCTTTAGGTCGCGATGGATCACCGGAGCGGCCATCTCCCCCGCCGACGCAAAGCCGGCATGGAGCTCCGCAACTGCATCACAAAGGGCGCCAAACAGCTCACAAGCATAATCGGGCGTCGCACCCAAACGCCCCACCAGGGCCCCGAGCGTTTCGCCTTCGATGTATTCCATGACCACGCAAAGCTCGTCGCCCACGCGGCGGCAATCGACAATCCGAGGCAAGTGCTCGTAACGTCGCCCAGCATGCTGGGCCGCAAACAGGCGTTCATACGCCCCGCCAATCTGGGCCGACGCGTCGATGCGCTTGCGAACAAAGGGGCCAAGAGATCCTCCGCCGGAGCCCTCAAAGTACACGAGCTCGGTCGTCTCGACGTCGGAGTGCTTGAGCACACGGTCTACGCGATAACTGTCATCACGCTCAAGTGACGCCAGGTGTCCGGCGAGCGCAGCAGTCAGCTCATCATCGGAATATGTTGGGCTCTGAGTATCCATAGCGTCCATAATAACGCAGGGCACGGACGCCCCATGACGCCCGTGCCCTGCACGTTCTAAATATCGTGAACACCGCTTCCGCCGGCAGCTAGCTGTTAGCTCACCGTCTCTTCACCAAAGCGATACAGCTCCTCGTTCACCTTTTGCAGGCTGCAGCCACGATCGATACAGAAAATGATGATGGCGTCACGGCGGTCCTTGCAGTTGAGGACATTGACGCCCGCCGCCGTCAAGGCGCGGTTGGTCTCCTTGAGCGTCAGCGCCATGGCAAAGGCAATCTGCAGCACCTTATTGCGGCTCGGATGCCGCGCACCGGTAAAGATCTGATAGCCAAACGTCTCGTTGAGGTCGGCCATACGCACCACGCGCGAACGCTCCAGCCCCTTTTCTTCCAAAAGCTGTTTCAGATACCCCGAAAGCGACGGGGCGGTAAAGTCGTGCTCTTTGATATAGCCCTCGATACTCGGAGCATCGAGCAGCTCGTTGAGCAACTCTTCGGTTAGCTTCTTATCGGGCATATGGCCTCACCCCCCAGCTCGCATAGTAACCATGTTTTTAATTCTAGTTAAAAACCGCTCACGTCAGAACGTTCCCAGCTGGCAACCTGGTCGGGAGATACCGTGCTCATCGCTTCGAACTTCCAGGTGCCGCCCGCTTTGAGATGGCTGGTGTTCGCAAGAGCCGTTCCCACCTGATTGCCGTCTGCGTCATACAGAACATACTCAATCTGAATGTAGCTTTGCTCTTTATCCGTATTATTGGTCAATGTGCCAGTGATCTTATACGCGAACTGATTAGACGCATCCCCGGCCTCATCCGAAACCGTATAGGGTTCTTGTGCCTCTTTTTGCTCCTCGACTTGCTGAGTCTGTTCGGCAGGCTTTGCTGCATCACCCGTAGACGAATCAGACGAGTTACCGCCCATAGAACCTACGACGCCGGCAACAACAAGCACCACGATGACACCCAGAATGATCTTGCCGATCGGCTTCTTTCCCTCTTTTGCCATTATGCATCCTTCCCACGATCCGGCTACCGTGCCGGCACACAGCACATCGTAGGAGGCAGCGAGTTCAAATTCATTAGCTGGGAGCTAATGTCGCGACACAACTTGCCATCCGACGCTCATTGAGTCTTTTTTCCTTCACCGAACTCATACCTTTGTTGTTGACTATTAAACATTTAGACGTAAACTGCTTTGTTACCTTGTCAACATCTGAAAGGAACCTCATTGGGAAAAGACGTACTGGTGCAGCAACTCGTCGACTCATTCGACAGCTGGCCCGCCAAAAATTCCGGTTGCGGATCGTCCCGCATGACACAAGAGCTCTATCCTTTTGACAAGCTCTTCTCTCCCATCAAAATTAACAAGCTCACCGTCAAAAACCGCATTGTCATGGCACCGATGGGCAATATCGACATGTGCGAGGAAACTGGCCGCCCCAGTGGCATGATGCTGCAGTACTTTTTCGCCCGCGCCAAAGGCGGCTGCGGCCTCATCACAACAGGACTCGTGCCGGTAAGCCACGGCATCGATACCACGGTCACCGAGCTGGACAAGCTCACCTATTTCCCGCGCATCGATCGAAGCCGAACCGTTATGGCAGGCTGGCGCGACCTTGCCCAAGGTGTCCATGCCTTCGGATCGCGCATTTTTGTCCAGCTTACGGCCGGACTCGGCCGCGTGGGCAACCCGCAATGCCTCATCACGCAAAAGAAGTTTCCGGTCTCGGCGAGTTTCTTGCCTAACTACTACATCCCCGCCATTCCATGCATGCGCCTCTCGGACCAAAAGCTGCGCCGTATCGTAAACAATATCGGCCAAGCGGCGGCCGATGCTCATGCCATGGGCATCGATGGCGTCTATTTGCACGGGCACGAGGGTTATCTTATCGAGCAGCTCGGAAACCCCGCCTTTAACCATCGCAAGCTCGGACGTTATGCCGATTGGCGTCAGTTTGGCCTCGATATGATCAAAGAAATCCGTCGCCGCGTTGGGCCCGACTACCCCATCATGTACCGCATCGACCTTTCGCTTGCACTCGAGGAAACCTATGACGAGCAGGTCATGAATTCGACCTATCTGGGACGCATGCGCGGCGGCCGCACAGTCGAACAGACCCTGGGTTATATGGAAGAGCTCGTGGCGGCGGGAGTAGACATCTTTGACGTCGACCTTGGTTGCTATGACAACTGGTGGATGCCCCACCCGCCTGCGAGCATGCCCGCAGGCTGCTTCGTTCCCGTGGCGCGCGCCGTTCGAGAGCGCTTTGCCGCCGACAATATCCGCTCCAATGCCGGCCTTCCCGTACCCGTTGTCGCGGTGGGTAAGTTGGGCTACCCCGACATTGCCGAACGCGCCCTTCGCAATGGCGACGCCGATATGATCATGCTCGGACGCCCGCTGCTTGCGGATCCCGAGTGGCCTAACAAGGCGTACGCCGGTCGCGTGACAGATATTCGCCCCTGCATCGGATGCCAGGAAGGATGCCTCAACGAGTTTGTCGAAGGGGGCCATCCGCAGTGTGCCGTCAATCCACGCTGCAGCTTTGAATACCTCATGCCCCAGACACCCGCTCCCGCCAAAGAACCCAAACGCATAGCGGTGATAGGAGCCGGACCCGCTGGGATGGTCTGTGCGCTAATCGCCGCGCGTCGTGGCCACGACGTAAAGCTCATCGATGCCGAAGATGAACTTGGAGGAAAACTCCTCTCCGCCAGCGCCGCCCGGATCAAGTTCGACCTCGATAACTACCGATCATATCTTGTTCGACAGGTGCGCGAGCAGGCAGAAAAACCCAACGGGAACCTGACACTCGAACTTGGACGGGCAGCACGCGCCGAAGATCTTGCAAAAGCAGGCTTCGACGCAATCGTGTGCGCGACAGGCACTTCCAATGCAATACCGCCCATCCCCGGTCTTACGGAGCTTGCAGCATCGGGTCATGCCGTGCTGGCAACGCAGCTACTGCGCCAACCCGCGCTGCTTGGCAACGCCAAAACCGTCACCATCATTGGCGGAGGGGCCGTGGGCTGCGAGGTTGCCCAATGGCTCACCGTCGAACACGGCATACCACAGGTCAGCGTAATTGAAATGCTGCCTCACATGATGCAGGGCGCCTGCACGGCAAATCGCGGCCACCTACTCCATACGCTCAGGGGACGCAATGTGCGGCTCCTCAATATGACACGCGTCGAGCGCGCGGAAGTCGGCGGCAAACGCGAGTCTGGAGCCCCATCGAGGTGTGCGCGTCTCCACTTGAGTCGCAACTGCCACAAAAACGTTCCCGACCCCTACGTCTCGTGGTCACCGGTCTTGCCCGAGAACGTCGAAAACCCGCTTGCACCCAAAATCGGCAACGACTGGAAGTCACTCGAGCTAACCTGCGACTTGGTAATCATTGCCTGCGGCGGACACCCCGACGACGCGCTGTTCTACAAACTGCAGCAGACGCACGCCGCTGACGAGCTGCATAACATCGGCGATGGGTTTGCGCCCGGCCGTGTGCTCGAAGCGGTCCGTGCGGCATACCGACTCGGCACCAATATCTAACACGAAAGGATGGGCTCACAGATGAACCTGACCTCCCAACAACAAGCCCTGCTCGATGGCGCCAAGGGCCCCGCCATGGCCAAAGTGGTCAAGACCCTCGTTATGTACGGCGAATGCTTTGGCGCCGAGCGTATGGTTCCCGTGACCGGCGCAAACGGTCATCTTGTCACAAGTTTTGGCCTCTCCATGCTCGGTCCAGTCTATGACCTTATGGATGAGCTGCTGAAAGACGGCGCCCTGTCCGGTCAGTCATTCTCGGTCGACCCGAGGCCCCTCGACCCCGCCGTCCCGGCCAACCCGCTGCAAAAGCTGCTGTTCAAGATTATGTATTCCAAACAAGACGATTATGAGGCACAGCTGCGCAGCATGGGTCTATTGGACAACGATGCTTTCACCTGCACCTGCTACCAGCCCGAGGTTGGCAATCGACCTCGGCGTGGCGACATCCTAAGCTGGGCAGAAAGCAGCGCCGTGGTCTTTGCCAACTCCGTGCTGGGCGCTCGCTGCAATCGCAACTCCGGCATCATCGAGATGTTCGGCTCAATTGCCGGCTTTGTCCCGGAATTCGGCCTGCTCACCGATGAGGGCCGCAAGGCGACCTGGATCATCGAAGTCGACTGTAAGCGCAAGCCCGAAGCGCAAGTGCTTGGCAGCGCCATTGGCATGAAGGTGATGGAAGACGTCCCTTACATTAAAGGCCTCGACCGCTGGCTTGGCCGCGAACTCACACCCGGCACGCAGGACTACCTTAAGGACATGGGCGCCGCCAGCGCATCGAACGGCGCTGTCGGGCTCTACCACGTGGACGGCATCACGCCCGAGGCCGTCGAACAAGGCGAACACCTCATAGCACCAGACGCCCAAATCTATCGCATTGACGACGCCGAGCTGGAACGCATCCGCTCGAGCTACCCCGTTATGTGGAAGAACCCGGGCGCGCGCCCCAAGCTTGCCTTCATCGGCTGCCCCCACCTCTCGTCTGCACAACTCGCCCATTGGGCAGACGCCATCTGCGATGGGCTGAGCGCCTCCGGCAAGTGCCGCGTGCAAGTACCCACCGTACTGACCGCCGCCCCATCCGTGGCAGACGCCTTCCGCAAGACTGCGGCATACAGACGCCTCTCGACTACCGGTGCCGTCGTCTCGAGCATCTGCCCGCTTATGTACACCAACAACCCGCTGTGCGGCATCATGCCCATCATCACCAACTCCAACAAGTTGCGTACGTACTCGGCATCGCGCTACTACACCGACGACGAGGTGCTCGCCTACGTCACCACCGGAAAACCAATCAAATAGGAAGGCGACTCCTCATGGAAAAAATCTTTCACGGCCGCGTCGTTGTCCCCGGAACTGCCCACGCCAAGGCACTTGTCTCTCACGGAGGGCTCAACACACTCGCATCGTTTCAGAAGGCACTGATGTTTGGCGACAAAAAGGCCACGTGTTCCGACCAAAACAATCCCGACTTGTACGGCAAACCTTTGGCGGGATGTGCCTTGTGTCTTCCGCAGACTATCGGCTCCACCACAGGCGGCATGGTGCTCTTCTGCGCCACCAAAATGGGGCGCCAACCCGCATGCCTGCTGTTTTCCAAACCCATTGACAGCCTTGCCGCCGCTGGCGCGATCCTCTCGGGTGTATGGACCGACACCCCCATGCCCACCATTGACAACCTGGGCGATGAGTTTCTCGATGCTGTGTCGACGGGAGACGCCATCACCGTGACCGAAGACGGCACGGTCATCGTCGGCTAAGGCTATCCGACCCGCCGCCCGCAAATGAACAACGTGTTTCGCCATTTCCCACGCGCGGTGCGGGCGATAATCTTGACGTATTCGATATACAACACGAAAGGAGTCCCACCATGGGAGCATCGGTATCGGTCGCACAGGGCGCGCCTCTTGATGCAGGCACCTACAAGGCAGACGAGGCAGCCGTCGAGCGCTTTTGCGAATTGCTGCGCATCCCCACCGTTTCGCGTGAGAACATCGCCGAGCGCGATGATGAGCCCTTCAGCCAGTGGATTCCCACGCTTCAGCGACTTTATCCGCATTTCTTTAAAGTCGCCGAGCTCACACGCGTCGACGACTTTGGCATGCTCCTGCGTTGGCCTGGCGCCGATTCCGCCTTGGACCCCATCGTCATGATGGCGCATCAGGACGTCGTGCCCGTCGAGGGCCAAGACTGGAAGCACGATCCCTTTGGAGCCGAGATCTTCGACGGCGAGATCTGGGCCCGCGGATCACTCGACACCAAGTGCATCGTCTCGGCTTTCTTCGAGGCCGCCGAGCATTTGATTGCCCAGGGCTTCGTTCCCCCGCGCGATGTCTGGTTCTTCTCGAGCGATGGCGAGGAAATCGCCGCACCTACTGCAACCCATGCAGTGCAGTGGCTTCGCGAGCATAACATCCATCCCTACATGGTGCTCGATGAGGGTGGCGCCGTGGCAACCGACGCCCCGCTCGGCGTCACCGAACCCGTTGCCATGGTAGGCGTGTCCGAGAAGGGCCACGTCGACCTTACCGTCACGGCGCGCGCCGACGGCGGCCATGCCTCTACGCCTGCGGCAAACGATGCCTGCCGTCTTCTCTGCCGTGTATGCGAGACTATCTCGGCCAACCCCGGCAAGCCGCAGCTCACGCCCGCCGTCGAGGCCACACTGACCGAGTTGGGTGCCCGTAGCAGCGCGACGTATCAGGCAATCTTTGGCAACCTGTGGCTCACGCGCCCCGCGGTTACCAAGATTATGGCCGCCAGCCCCGAGACCTCGGCCATGCTGCGCACAACCTATGCGCTCACGCAGCTCGAAGGCTCCAATGCGCACAATGTGCTGCCACCAGTTGCTCGCGCCAACTTCAACGTGCGCATCGCTCCGTTCGAGACCATCGCCGATGCCGTTGAGCGCGCCCGCAAGCTCGCCGCCCAGCAGTGCCGCGCCTCGGGCGTAAGCCCCGACCATGTCACCGTCGAAATCAACGAGGCGATTCCCTACACCGAGCCCGCGCCCATCTCGACTTACGAAGACGATGCCGCCTTCAACTACATCCATCGCTGCGTGTCGGGTGTCTATCCCGAGGCCGGCTTTGCTCCCTACGTGCAGAACTCCTGTACCGACTCGCGCGAGTTCAACGAGATCTGCGGTCGCGTCTACCGCTTCTGCGGCTTTATCTACTCGGGCGAGGCGCGCAAGCTCATCCATGCCGCCAACGAACGCATCGGCGTCGACGTCTACAAGCGCGGCATCGAATTCTATGTGGCGTTTCTCGCCAACCTTGAACAACTGTAGAACGGGGGCCGATAGCACCCCTCCCCGCTTTTACCGACCAGGAGAACCAGCATGACCCAACCAAATCTTAAGCGGGCGGCCCGGCTCGACACCAAGGCCGTCGCCCTCGCCTCCCTACCCTTTATGGGCATGATCAGCTTTTGGCAGGTCTACGACGGCATCGTTCCCAAGATGCTCACAGGGACCTTTGGCCTATCCAACTCGCTCACCGGCGCGATCATGGCCATCGATAATGTCTTTGGCCTGTTCCTGCTTCCGCTCTTTGGCATCCTCTCGGACCGCTGCGCAAGCAAACTCGGGCGTCGAACGCCCTTTATCTTGGGCGGCTCCGCGGTGGCAATGCTCTCCGTCCCGCTCATCGCGATCGCCAACAACATGGGCAGCCTACCTCTGCTCATTGGCGCGATTATCCTCACGCTTTTTGCAATATGCGCCTACCGCACCATGACGGTTGCCATTGTGGCCGATATTACGCCTCGCCCACTTCGAACCAAGGCGGACTCAATCGAAAAGATCGTCGGCTATGCGGGAACGGGCCTTATGCTCGTCGCCATCTCGGTCATGGTTCCCAAGGCCGACAAACCCGATTATCTCCCGCTCTTTATCTTGCAGGCCGTCTTTATCCTCGTGTCGGCCGTTGTCTACGGCGTCTTTGTCCGTGAGCCCGCCCTCGTCGAAAAGATGCGCGAGAAATCGCTGTCCATGGGCATCGACGAGGATCAGATTGACAAAGATGACTCCCCCGAGGCCGGCGGTAAAAATCGCATTGCAGACGCCGGCGTACGCCGCTCCATCATCATGCTGCTCGCCGCAACGTTTTTCTATTACATGAGCTATAACGCCATGACCACCAATATCAGCCGTTATGCCGATATGTTCTACGGCATGGAGGGCGGTTCCTATGCCATCATCAATATCGTGACGATTGCAGGCGCGCTGCTAAGCTACGTACCCCTGGCAAATCTTTCGCTCAAAATCGGCCGTAAAAAGGTCGCCCTGGGCACCGCCGTCATCATGGTTTTATGCCCCGCGCTTCTTTGCCTGGCACCCGGTTTCTCGCCCGTGCTGTACGGCGTCTTTTTGTTGATGGGCGTTGCGCTGGGCGGCGTGGACCTGTGCGTGTACACGATGATTCTGGAGTGCTGCAGCTCCCAAAGCGTGGGTCGCTACTCCGGTTACTACTACACCGTGAGCATGGCGGCTCAGGTGGCGACACCGATTCTCTCCGGCATCGTTATGGACGTGGCGCCGTCGATGCTCTTCGCCTACATCACGGCAATGGGCATGTTTATGGCCGCGAGCATTGCCGCCGCCAAGCACGGCGATGCCATCTTGATCGACGAGGTCGCTCGCCGCGAGGCAGCAAAGTAGGAGACCGAATTAACTACCGTGCGAAAGGGGTCGGATGGGCAAAGCGCCCATCCGACCCCTTTTTCGTTTCATCCTCAAGAAGCTTGTCGAAGCCTACCCCACCGTGATGGATTCCCCAGTAAAGGTGCTGATGAGCAGCAGGATAAAGAACGCCAAGTAACTGATGCTCAGCGGGTACGCAATAATCAGGAAGACGACCCAGCCGACATTGGTGTTACCGTCGGCACGGCGTTGCTCGCGATTGCGGCAGAGCCAAATCGTCACGCCAATGGCCACAATCAACAGCACAAGTGCCGCTGCCGCCAGTCCAGCAAGCGCAAACATCACGCCAATGCTCACAGCAATAACCGGGAGCAGCAGCAAGCCGCACCCGCACCCACCCGGACTATACACGGCAGACTGTCGACGTCGTTCCATCGTCACTCCAAGTCAAGCAATCGTTTGTAGACATCGAGTCCTTTGAGCAGGACTTCCTCGTCAAAGAGCATGGTATCGGTGTGAAGGGCACTCATCGCATAGGCTGGGCAGCCATCAGCGTCAATCGGGTTTTCTTGCCCCTCTGGCACACCCGTGCCCAGCAAGAAGAACACACCCGGCAGATGGCGCTGATAGAAAGCGAAGTCCTCGGCAATCAGCAAAGGCTCATCCACGAGCTGCAGCTCGGGCAAAGCAGGCGCGACATTGGCAAATAGCTCGGGGTCGTTGTCAACCGGCGGATAGCCCTCGGCAAAGTCGAGATCGTACGTGCAGCCCGTTGCAGCGCATGCCTCATCAAGCACGCGGTGCACGCCCTCGCGTGCACGGTCGAACATGTCGTCTGTAAACACACGCAGGCTGCCGGCAACATGGGCCTCCCCCGCCACCGCGTTGCAGACGGTGCCGGCCTGCAGCAGGCCGAACTTACCAATGCAGGGCTCGTCGGCACCCAACTCGTCCATCAATTCGCGCTCGGCGACCAAGAACTTGGCAGCCGCCAGCGCCGCATCGTGTGATTCGTTTACGGGAACGCCGTAAGTCTTGGCGATATGGATACTTGTCCCGTGAATGCGCACGTGCGTCTCACTCGAGCGCGCCAGCAATGGACCGGAGCAGCTCACCAAAGTGTTTGCAGGCAGGTCGGGCCATACGTGGAACCCGAAGATGCGATCTGCCCCGTAGCGCTCGAACACGCCGCTCTCGCACACCGTCTTGGCGCCACCGGTCGTTTCCTCGGCCGGCTGGAACACAAAGAGCACGTTGCGCCTCATGGCGCCCGGCTGCTCGCGAATCGTACGGTCGACATACGTCGCGGCGGCAAGTGCCATGGCCATGTGTCCATCATGTCCGCAAGCGTGCATCTTGCCGGGATGGATCGAGGCAAAGGCCGCTCCCGTCGCCTCCGCGATGGGCAGCGCATCCATATCGGCGCGAATCGCCGTGGCACGCGCGGCACCAACGCCAGCGTCGAAGAAAGCGCAGACGCAGCTGGGACACGGATGGGTCACCTCGCAAGCGAGCGGCGCCAACACGCCCTCGATATAGGCGATAGTCTGCGGAAGATCGAAATCGAGCTCCGGAATGCGATGGAGATCGCGGCGATAGCGACGGAGTTCTTGGAGCTCGGTCATAGAGAATCCCTTCGTGAGGCACATCTGTTGCAACTTATTGTGATACAGGATTGTGGCACACATGTTTCCAGCATATTGCTGCATTTTTTAAACGTTATATACGAATACTCTTGTTTGGTAAAGTGCAACGTGATAGGGTCGTTACCACTTGATAGAGGCGCGGGCACGAAGAGCCGCGGGCGAGCCGGCAGGCTTTGACCCCGTGGGGAGGCGAAACCCGCCGAACTGGGTTTTTCGGGCACGAACAACCTGGTGGGCCTGCGGGAAACACCCACAGGACTGTCTGCAGCAATGCGGGAGCGCTATCCGGACATTGGGTCCACGCTATGCGGATTCGATGCGCAGATGGCGCCGTCTGGATAGCGAGGTTTACGGGACATGGCATTGACCCCCAACGAGGCATATGCGGCCAAGCAGCCGTTTGTGGACAAGGAGACACTCGAGCATATCGTCGAGCAGTTCCCCACGCCGTTTCATCTATACGACGAGGCGGGCATCCGCCGCAACATGCAAGAAGTGCGCGACGCCTTTGCATGGAACCCGGGCTTTAAGGAATACTTTGCCGTCAAGGCCAACCCCAACCCGGCGCTCATCTCCATTCTCAACGAATACGGCTGCGGCTGCGATTGCTCGAGCTATACCGAGCTCATGATCGCCCGCTCGCTGGGCATCACGGGACACGACATCATGTTCTCGTCCAACGACACGCCAGCTGCCGACTTTGAGCTCGCCGACAAGCTGGGCGCCATCGTCAACTTTGACGACATCAGCCACATCGAGTTCTTTGAGCGTGTTGCGGGGCCCATCCCCAAAACGGTCAGCTGCCGCTTTAATCCGGGCGGCCTGTTCCAGCTCTCCAATGGCATCATGGATAACCCCGGCGATTCCAAGTACGGCATGACCACCGAGCAACTC
The DNA here is from genome assembly GCA_900548815.1 of uncultured Collinsella sp. GTDB lineage: Bacteria > Actinomycetota > Coriobacteriia > Coriobacteriales > Coriobacteriaceae > Collinsella. The sequence goes on along the minus strand of URLR01000017.1, from coordinate 3,398 downwards.
TTCGAGGCCTTCCGCACGCTCAAGGCCAAGGGCGCCGAAAACTTTGGCATCCACGCATTCCTTGCCAGCAATACCGTCACCAACGACTACTACCCCAAGCTCGCGCGCATCCTCTTTGAGCTTGCCGCGCGCCTGGAGCGCGAGACCGGCGCACATGTCGCCTTCATTAATCTGTCCGGCGGCGTCGGCATCCCCTATCTGCCCGAGCAGCAGGCCAACGACATCCACACCATCGGCGAGGGGGTACACGCGGCATACGACGAGATCCTGGTTCCCGCCGGTATGGGCGATGTGGCCATCTGCACCGAGATGGGCCGCTATATGATAGGCCCCTACGGCTGCCTGGTCACCAAGGCCATCCACGAGAAGCAGATCTACAAGGACTATATCGGTGTCGACGCAAGCGCCGTCGATCTGATCCGCCCTGCCATGTATGGCGCCTACCACCACATTACGGTGATGGGCCAGCCGGGTGGCGCCGACAAGACCACAGTACCCGTTACGGACACCTACGACATCACGGGCAACCTATGCGAGAACAACGACAAGTTCGCCATCGATCGCGAGTTACCGCATATCGACATGGGCGACCTGCTTGTGATCCACGATACCGGTGCGCATGGCTACTCCATGGGCTACAACTACAACGGACGTCTGCGCTCCGCCGAGGTTCTGCTGCGCCCCGATGGCTCAGCCGACCTCATCCGCCGTGCCGAGCGCCCGGGCGATTACTTTGCCACGCTCGACGTGCTGCCGAGCGGCCGAGAGCTGCTGGCCAAGTCGCGCGCCGAAAGTGCCCGCCGTCGCGCCCAAGACGAGCGCTTGGCCGTCGCCGCCCAATGGAATAAGCGCATCCAGATCGCGGAAGCGAAGGAGAAGAACATGGATATCCGCAACCTCGAGGGCTCAATCGTCGCCCTCGTCACGCCGTTTAAAAAGGACGGCAGCGTCGACTTTGACGCACTCGAGCGCCTTATCGATTTCCACCTGCAAAACGGCACCGACGCCATCCTCACCCTGGGCACCACCGGCGAGAGCGCCACGATGACCGATGACGAGGACAACTCCGTCGTCGCCGCCGTGGTCAAGCATGTTGCAGGACGCGTCCCCGTCATCGCCGGCTCGGGCTCCAACTCCACGCAAACCATGCTCACCAAGTCGCTCACTTACCAGGGCTTGGGAGCCGACGGCCTGCTGCTCATTACCCCCTACTACAACAAGTCCAACGAAGAGGGTATCTATCAGCACTTTAAGACCGTCGCCGATGCTGTGGACATCCCCTGCATCCTGTACAACATCCCCGGCCGTTGCGGCTGCGGCATCAGCGAGCGCAACGTAGAGCGCCTGGCCGCACATCCCAACATCATGGGTATTAAGGAAGCCTCTGGCAACGTCGCTTACGCGGCCAAGATCGCCCACCTGCTGTCCGACGACTTCCGCATGTACTCGGGCGAGGACGCCCTCACCGTGCCGCTCATGAGCCTGGGCGCTTCGGGCACCATCAGCGTGTGGGCCGACGTTCAGCCGCAGCTCGTGCACGACATGTGCCGCGCCTATCTGGACGGCGACGTGGAGCGCGCCCGCGATATCCAGATTGCCGGCCAGCCGCTCATCAATGCCCTCTTTAGCGAGGTCAACCCCATCCCCGTCAAGGAAGCACTCGCCCAGATGGGTATGATCGAGGCAAACTACCGCATGCCGCTGTGCCCCATGGCAGACGACACGCGCTCCGCACTTACCGATGCTCTGAAAGGAGCTGGTCTGCTTGATTAAGACCGTCATTATGGGAACGGGCCGCATGGGCTCGCTCATCCGCACCACCGCCGAGGGCATTGTCAACACCGCTGGAGAGCCCGTTTTTGACATCGTCGCCCAGATCGGCTTCGACTTGTCCGAGCTCGAGAGCGCACCGGCCGCCGATGTAATCATCGACTTCTCGAACGTCGTGACCTTCGATGCCGTTGTCGCCTATGTCGAGCGCACGGGTGCCGCACTCGTTTCCGGCACCACGGGCTATACGCCCGAGCAGGTGGATCGCCTGCGCGAGCTGGGTCAGAACGCCCGTGTTATGCACTCGGGCAACTACTCTATCGGTATCGCCGCCCTGCGCCATCTGGTTGCCCAGGCCACGCGCGAGCTGCCCGGCTTTGACTGCGAAATCGTCGAGACGCACCATAATCAAAAGGTCGACGCCCCCAGCGGCACTGCCAAGTTGTTGCTCGACGCCGTCGTCGAAGCCGAGCCCGAGGCAGGCTACCACCCCGTCTATGGCCGCGAGGGCATGTGCGGCGCGCGCGACCCCAAGGAGATCGGCATGCACTCGCTGCGCGGCGGCACCGTCGCCGGCGTGCACGAGGTAAGCTTTTTCGGCCAGGACGAGGAGGTCACGCTCACGCACCGCGCCACGAGCCGTCAGATCTTCGTCAACGGCGCCCTGGCAGCCGCGCAGAAGCTCGTCACCCGCGAGCCTGGCTTCTATACGTTCGACCAGGTCATGTTTGCCTAACCAGGTATCAACCGGATCCACTCAAAGGAGAGACAGCAAATGAGTAATGCAGCCGAGATGGACGCACAGGAGATTATCAACTACATCGCAACCGCGCCCAAGAAAACGCCCGTCAAACTGTACGTGCGCGAAAAGCCGGGCATGAAGGTCCAGTGGGGCAATGCGCACGTCTACGGCGGTCGTCGTGGCAAGACCGTCTTTGGTGACTGGGATGAGCTCAAGGCAATCCTCGACGCCAACGCCGACTCCATCGACTACTACGACGTAGAGAACGACTGCCGCAACTCCGCCGTGCCCATGCTCGACCTCAAGGGTATCAACGCCCGCATCGAGCCGGGCGCGATCATCCGCGACCGTGTCGAGATTGGCGATCGCGCCGTCATCATGATGGGCGCCATCATCAACATCGGCTCCGTCATTGGCGAAGGCTCCATGATCGACATGGGCGCTGTGCTGGGCGGCCGCGCCACCGTGGGCAAGAACTGCCACATCGGCGCCGGCACCGTGCTGGCAGGCGTCGTGGAGCCCGCCAGTGCCACGCCCGTCATCATCGAGGACGACGTTATGATCGGCGCCAATGCCGTGGTCCTGGAGGGCGTGCACGTAGGCAAGGGCGCTGTCGTTGCCGCCGGCGCCGTGTGCGTCGAGGACGTCCCCGCCGGTGCCGTCGTGGCCGGTGTCCCCGCCCGCGTCATCAAGATGCGCGACGAGAAGACCGACAGCAAGACCGGCCTGGAAGAGGGCTTACGTCAACTCTAGGGCTGCGCAGTTTTACCAAACCGCGTAACTAGTCGACGCTGCACCTTTGGTTCCGTCGTTCTAACGAACGACGGATCTCTCGACGCTGCAAACGCCCCTAAGCGGCAATCTGACGTTCAATCGTCGGTCGCGT
>URLR01000016.1 GCA_900548815.1 uncultured Collinsella sp. | reverse complement strand
CGAGATAGGAGTCCGTCTCGTGGGCTCGGAGATGTGTATAAGAGACAGCCGATAAGTTACGCGACCGCGCCGATGCACGTCGCCTGCTTGCGCAGACGCTGTATGCCAAGCGCGGTACCATCTACGACCGTAACGGCAACGTGCTGACGTCGTCGGTCGAATGCCGCAACATCGCCGTGAATCCTCAGCTTATCGAGGACGTTGACAAGACGGTGTCGGCGCTGGTCAAAGCTACGGGAATCGATAAAAAGACCTGTCGCGAGCTCGTTGAGTCGGATGGCACCTGGGTGTATATCAAACGTCAGGTGGACGAGGATGATGTCGCGGCGCTGGAGAAGAAGAACCTGCCAGGTGTGCTCTTTGAGCAGGCCATGAAGCGCGTGTACCCCTACGGCAACCTGGCATCGCAGGTGCTTGGCGTGGTAAACGTGGACAACGACGGTCTGACGGGCCTCGAAAAACAGTACAACAAGCTTTTGACCGGAACCAACGGTTCGCTGGTGCGCGAGCGGGCGAGGGACGGTAGCTATATCGCGGGCGGCGCCTATAAGAAGGTTGCCGCGGTGGACGGCGTGGACATCGTGACGACGCTCGATGTCAATATCCAGCGTGCCGCCGAGGACGCCCTGGCCGAGACGGTCGAAAAGACCAAGGCCAAGAATGGCTCGGCCCTGGTCACCGATCCCACGACGGGCGAGATTCTGGCGGCATGCTCGTATCCGACATATGACCAGACAGATCTGGAAAACGCCAAGACCGAGGACATGAACTTGCGCCTGGTTACCGATGCCTACGAGCCCGGCTCGGTCTTTAAGACGCTCGTGGCCGGTGCCGGCTTCGACTTGGGCGCCGTGCGTTCGAGCACGTCGTTTGAGGTGCCGGCGAGCATTAAGGTCGGCGACGACACCGTTACCGACGCCGATAAGCGCGACTACACCATGACCATGGACGTGCGCGAGATGATGCGCCGCTCGTCCAATGTGGGCTTTGTCCTGGTGGGACGCAAGATCGGTGCCGATGATTTTGCCACCTATGTGGACAAGTGGGGTATCGGTCATAGCTCCGGTGTCGATTTTCCGGGTGAGAGCCTGGGCATCGTCAAGGAGCGCGACCAGTACGATGGCGCCACGCTGGGCTCGATGAGCTTTGGCCAGGCGCTGTCCGTCTCGCCGATTGAGGTCGCACGTGCCGTGGGCGGCATCGCGAACGGCGGCGTGATGATGACTCCGCACTTCTATAAGTCCAGCAAGGGCGATGAGAAGGACTGGGGCGAAGGCGAGCGTGCGATTTCGGAGGACGCTGCCGCCCAGGTGACATCGTGCATGCAGACGGTCGTGTCCGAAGGCACGGGCGTTGGCGGTGCGGTCGATGGCTATGACGTGGCGGGCAAGACCGGTACGGCCGAGCGTGCTGACGAGAACGGCGGTTACCTCAAGGAGAACTACATGTCGTCCTTTATGGGCTTTGCGCCGGCACAATCGCCCAAGGTGCTGTGCTATATCACACTCGATGGAACGCCGAGCGGCTCGGATGCCGCCGCGGTGCCATTCCAGTCCATTATGGCCAACGCGCTCGACGTGCTGGGAATCCCGCGCACGAAGTAGGGGGTTACAATCTTGAGCGTGGTCTGCCGTTTGATCTGAAGGGTGTTCACATGCCCTGCACCACGCGCGCATGGCACTGGGATACAATACGCCGATAGCATTATTAGGTTTACAGGGGAGCTGCAATGATAGAGATCGCCGTCAACAACCTCGCGGCCTCAACGGGGGCCCGAACCGTGACGGAAGAAGTCGATCGGGTATGCCGCGGGTGCGTTATCGACTCGCGTCAGGTCGAGGAGGGGACGATCTTTGTCGCCTTCCCCGGCGAAAAGGTCGACGGCAATGATTTTGCCTCCCGTGCCATCGAGTCGGGTGCCGGTGCCGTCGTGATGACGCGCGAGCCCGATGCCGAGCTGGTTTCGTTGGCGCAGGACAAGGGATGCGCCATCTTGCTGACCGACGACCCCGTGGAGTTTTTGCTGCGCCTGGCGCACGTATATCGCTTGGAGCTTGGCTGCCTGGTCGTCGGCATTACCGGTTCGATTGGCAAGACGACGACCAAGGACGTGCTCGCCGCCGTGCTCGCCAAGCGTTATCGCGTCTGGGCCACGAAGGGCAATTTCAACAACCTGATCGGTATGCCGCTCACGGTGCTTTCCGCTCCGGCCGATACCGAGGTTCTGGTGCTCGAGATGGGCATGAACCATTTTCATGAGATTGAGCGCCTGTCCCAGTCTGCCAACCCCAATCTTGCCATCGTGAGCAAGATCGGAACCTCCCACATCGGCATCCTGGGCAGCCGCGAGAACATCGCCCGCGCCAAGTCCGAGATTGTCCAGGGCATGTGCGCCGCCGGCGACTTCTCGCCGTTGCTGGTTTTGGGCGGCGAGGACGACTTTACGCCGTTCATTCGCGATACGTTCGCCCAGCCTGCGGGTATTGACGTGATGCTGGCCGGTGTCTCGGACGACGACGAGGTCCGCGCGCGCGACATTCGCGTCGACGACGAGGGCCATCCGGTCTTTACGCTCGACTTTGGTCAGGGCGACACGGTCGATACCATGTTGGCTATTCCCGGTGTGCAGTCCGTGCCCAATGCCGTCAAGGCCGCCGCGGTCGCCTATCGTCTTGGCGTGACGCCCGAGCAGATCGATGCTGCCTTTAGGGGCCTTACGATCACCGGTCACCGTCAGGAGATCAAGCGCGCCAAGAGCGGAGCACGCATCATCGACGACTCCTATAACGCCAGTGCCGAGTCTATGGCTGCCGGCCTCGATTTGCTGTGCTCGCTCATCTGTGACGGTTCGCGCATGGCGATCTTGGGCGAGATGGGCGAGATGGGCGACGAGGCTCCCCGCATGCATGAGCTCGTGGGCGCCTATGCCGCCGCCAAGAAGCTCGACATGCTCGCGTGCGTCGGCGGCGAGCTGGCTCAGCTCATGGCCGATGCCGCACGTATGATGGGTATGGATGAGGACCGCATCCAGGTGTTCTCCGATTATCAGCAGGTGCTCGACCGCATGGGCGGCGCGCTTGAAAATCATGATGTTGTACTGGTCAAGGGTTCCCGTTTTGTTGAGCTCGACCGCTTTGTGGAAGGTGTGTGCTAGCCCATGTTCGGCAATCCCTCGTATCCTACGTATCAGGCCTTTTTGGGACTTGGCATCGCTGCTGCCATTGCGTTGCTGCTTATGCCGTGGTGGATCAAGCTGCTGAAGGTCGAGGGTATCGGCCAACAGGTCCGAGCCGACGGCCCCAAGCGTCATTTGATTAAGCAGGGTACGCCCACCATGGGCGGCGTCATCATCCTTGTCGCGATCTCGCTGACCTGCCTGCTGATGGGCAAGCTCACCACCGAGCTCGTGCTCGTGCTGCTTGCCACGCTGGCCACCGGCGTTCTGGGTCTCATCGACGACCTGACCTCCGTCACGCATGGTCGCTCGCTCGGCCTGACGCCTCACGCCAAGATGATCGGTCTGACCATCATCTGCGTCACTTTTACCGTGCTCGCCGTCAATTGGTGCGGCGTCGCCCCCGAGATTCGTTTTCCCGGCGGCCTGACGATTGACCTCGGTGTTCTTTCGACCACCATCTGCGGCCTTTCGTTCCCGTGGCTCTACATTGTATTTTGCTGGCTGATGATCGCCGGTCTTTCCAATGCCGTGAACCTGACCGATGGTCTGGACGGCCTTGCCGGCGGCACTTCCATGATCGCCATGCTCGCCATGGCCGCTATGGCGTTTTTGCACGGTGACGTGAACCTGTCCATCTTCTGCACGGCGTGCGCCGGTGCCTGCCTGGGCTTTTTGTGGTTCAACTGCTACCCGGCGAGCATCTTTATGGGCGATACCGGCTCGCTTGCCCTGGGTGCCGCTTTTGCCTGCACCTCCATCATGACCAACACCGAAGTCGTTTCCCTCATCATCGGCGGTCTGTTTATCGTCGAGACCCTGTCGGTCATGATTCAGGTTGTCTATTTCCACTTTACGCACAAGCGCGTCTTCCTTATGGCGCCCATTCATCATCATTTCGAAAAGAAGGGCTGGGCCGAGACTAAGGTCGTTATCCGTTTTTGGATTATCGCCGCGGCCTTTGGTGCCGTTGGCCTCGCCCTGTTCTTCCAGTTGGGATAGTGGTCTTTCATGCCTCTTGCTGATGTCTTTAGCCTGCTTGTTTTGGGACAGGGTAAATCCGGTCTCGATGTCGCCCGTTGGGCGTTGGCTCACCCCGAGCGCGTGAGCGCCACGACCGTGTATGGCGGCGGTACTTCCGAGCCCAATGACGCCACGCGTGCGCTCGAGGCGCAGGGCGCGTCGTTTGTCTACGGCACCGAGCAGGTCGAGGGTGCCTATGACGTGTGCGTGACATGCCCGGGTATCTCGGAGTTCTCGGCCTTCTTTAAGGCTGGGCGTGAGCATGCCGCTCAGATTATGGGCGAGCCCGAGTTTGCCTATCGCCTGTCTCCCCAAAATTGGATCGCCATCACGGGCACCAACGGCAAGACAACTACCACGTCGCTGACCGATTATCTGCTTAAGGCCGCCGGTGAAGCCAGCGTGGCCGTCGGCAATATCGGTGAGCCGCCGGTGAACGAGATCGACGGCCGCGCGCACAATGAGTGGTTTGTGGCCGAGCTGTCGAGTTATCAGATTGCCACGACCGCCGAGCTTCATCCCCGCGTGGCGGTGCTGCTCAACATCACGCCCGACCACCTGGGCTGGCACAAGAGCCACAAGAACTATGCGCTTGCCAAGATCAAGTTGTTCGAGAATATGGTCGACGACGACCTCGTGGTTATCGACGTCGAGGATGCCGGCATCCATGAGTTCGATGAGTACATCTACACACCGGGTCGCCGCATCTGCAAGGTCGCTTTTGACGAGCCCGAGGGTGCAGACGCCGCCTTTGTGCGCGACGGCAAGATGGTCGTGCGCCTGAAGGGCGTCGAGACCCAGCTTGTCGCCACGTCCGAGCTCAAGATCTCGGGCCATCACAATGTCATCAATGCCCTATGTGCCGCCACGGCTGCTCTGGCCGTCGGTGCCGATCCCGAGGGCATTTGCCGCGGTTTGGCATCGTTCCAGCCGCTGGAGCACCGCGTTGAGCCCTGTGGCGAGATCGATGGCGTGCGCTACGTCAACGATTCCAAGGCAACGAACACCGATGCAGTCGAAAAGGCCCTGACGGCGTTTCCCGATGACGACGTGATCTTGCTGCTCGGCGGTCACGATAAGGGTACGCCGCTTGCGGACTTCGCCCGCGTCGTTATGGACAACGTGCGCTCGGTCGTTTGCTTTGGCGATGCGCGCGAGCGCTTTACCGTCGCCATGGACGAGGCCGATGTCGATGGTGACGTGGATATCGCCCAGGCCGATGATCTGCGCGATGCCGTTGACGTTGCCCGCTCGCTCTCGAGCCGCGGCGACGTGATCCTGCTTTCGCCCGCCTGCTCTTCGTTCGACGAGTTCTCGGGCTACGAGGAGCGCGGTCGCGTGTTTAAGGACTACGTGGCCCAGCTTGCCGCGGCAGCGAAATCGCAAACGGAATAGGGGTTGCCGGTGAGAGAGGAGAGCCCCCGAAGTGATATGAGGAGGCCCGACTCGGACCGTGCTTCCTCGCTGCGTAGCACGCCGCGTTCCGGACGCGGCGGGCAGACGTTCAGTGAGCGCTATATTGCCGGCGTCCCCGCCCGCATCATGCGCCCCCGTTTGATATTTATGGCTTGCCTGTTTAGCTTGGTTTGCTTTGGCTTGCTAATGGTGTACTCGGCATCTTCGGTCGAGGCGATGCACGAGAATGGTTCGGCGACGTTTTTCCTGTTTCGACAGGCCGCGTTTGCCGGAGTTGGCGTGCTGGCTATGGTTGCCATCGTGCGCGTCTTGCCGGACAGTTGGTTTGGGGAAGACGTGCTTAGGATCTTCCTCATGGGCATGATAGGGCTACTGGTTCTGGTGTTCTTTATGGGTAGCGGCAGTCGTGGCGCCACGCGCTGGCTCAACATCGCCGGTATTCAGTTCCAGCCGTCTGAGTTTTTAAAGCCGTTCGCCATCGCGTATTCGGCCATCATGCTCGACCGCATCTTTTCGCCCGGCGGCAACATCAACGAGTTTCTTCGCAACATGGGCGTCTACCTGGGCATTTCGCTCTTTCTAATCTTTGTTCAGCCCGATTTTGGCACCGTTCTGATCATCTTGCTGACCCTCATGTGCATGGCGTTGTTTGCGGGATTGGACCCCAAATATATCGTTTGGACGGTCGTTGCCGGCGTAGCCGTCATTGCGATCGCCCTTATCGCCGAGCCGTATCGTATGACGCGTGTCGAGGTTGCCTGGAATCCTTGGGCAGACGAATATGGTGACGGCTATCAGGCCACGCTTGCCATTATGGCGTTTGCCTCGGGCGGCCTGTTCGGTCGCGGTATCGGTAACTCCACCATGAAGTACTCGTATTTGCCCGAGGCACATAACGACTACATCTTGGCTATTATCGGCGAGGAAGTTGGCTTTATCGGGACTGTGCTGTTCTTCTTGGTGTTTGCGATGCTGATCTACTCGGCGTTTCGCATTGCCGAGCAGGCGACCGACCGTCGCGGAGCACTTATGGCATCGGGTTCCGCGGTCATCCTTGCGGTGCAGTTTTTGATCAACGCGCTGGGCATTCTCAATGTGTTTCCCATGACGGGCAAGCCGCTGCCGTTTATTAGCTACGGCGGCTCGTCGATTATCGTGTCGCTTATGCTCGCCGGTCTGATCCTGCGCGTTTCGTATGAGAGCGCCCGCCGCGATGAGTACGACCGTCGCCGCGAGAGCTTTGCCGTTATGGATGAGAGTACCGCCGGCGTGCCCCACGTGCGCGGCGAGCGATCTCCGCGTAACGGCTTTACCGTCCTGGATGGCTCTGCGACCGAGCCGGCAGCCCGTCCGCGTCAGCGAACGGCGCCGCAAGGTCGTCCGCAGCGCCCCGCTCCTCGCAATGCGGGCGGCGGATATAATCGAATCGATTTGAATTCGGACCCGTCGGCGCGTCTGCGCACCGATGACCAGGGGCCGCGTGTACGAAGGGATTACCATGACCGATAAGATGACCGTTGCTATTGCAGCTGGCGGCACGGCAGGACATATCAACCCCGCGCTCGCCTTGGCCGAGGAGCTGCGTGACCGCGGTCATCACGTTGTGTTCGTGGGCCAGTCGCGCAAGCTCGAGGGTCGTCTGGTTCCCGAGGCCGGATTCGATTTTGTGCCCATCACGGTCACGGGCTTCGATCGCTCCCGTCCCTGGACGGCGCTGACCTCGCTGTGGCGCGTCAACAAGGCGAGGCGCGCGCTTGCCCGTCACTTCTCGAAGGTCGGTAAGCCCGATGCCGCTATCGGCTTTGGTGCTTACGTTGAGGTCCCGCTGCTGGGTTGGTGCAAGGGCGCCGGCGTTCCGTATCTGCTGCACGAGCAGAACTCTGTTCCGGGTCTGGCCAATAAGATGATGAACTCACATGCCGCCCGCGTGTGCATTTCGGTACCTGCGGCCCGCGCGGTCTTTGAGCGCGAGGGCGACCCCGACCATGTGCTCATGACGGGCAATCCTGTGCGTCGTTCGGTGATCGAGGGCGATCGCGCCCGCGGTCGCAAGACGCTCGGTGTGCCCGAGGACGCGACGCTTCTGCTCGTCTTTGGTGGTTCGCTCGGTGCTCAGCATCTCAACGAGCGCGTTGCTTCGCTCAAGAGTGAGCTGCTGACCCGCGAGAATCTCTACATTTTGCATTCGACGGGTGCCGACGGCTTTGAGGAGACCGAGCGCGCTTTGGTGCTGACGCCCGAGGAGGCGAAGCGCTATCGTGTCCAGCCCTACATCGACAACATGGGCGATATGCTGGCTGCGGCCGATCTGGTGCTCTCGCGTTCCGGTGCCTCGAGCGTGGCCGAGATCGCCGCGCTTGCCGTGCCCTCGGTACTCGTGCCGTATCCGCACGCCACGGCCGACCATCAGACCACGAATGCCCGTTACCTGGTCGATGCCGGTGCCGGCGTGCTATGCGCCGATGCCGATATCGATGCCCCTGCCTTTGCCGACGAGCTGCTGCACCTGATCGATGACGCTGCGGCGCGTGATGCCATGCGTCAGGCGGCGCGTGGTTTGGCCCAGGACCGTGCCGCCGCACTTTTGGCCGACGCGGTAGAGGGATTGCGTTAGTTAGACGGGATATCGCCGGTCGCCCTCGCGCGGATGCGGTAGGTGCGGTACAGTTAACGGGTTATAGGCAGTGTTTACGCAAGGAGTACACGAGCACATGGCTGATTCCCAGACTGCAACCTCCGCGCCCGAGTTCAAGAGCGCCCACTTTATCGGTATCGGTGGCGCCGGCATGAGCGGCATCGCCCTCGTTCTGCACGAGCGCGGTTATACCGTTACCGGCTCCGACCTTAAGACGTCGCGCTATATTCGCCAGCTTACCCGCGCCGGCGTGAAGGTCCACGTGGGTCACGAGGCTGCGACGATCGACGAGGTCAAGCCCGACGTGGTCGTGGTCTCCACCGCAATTCCCGAGTCCAACCCCGAGCTCGTGCGTGCCCGCGAGCTCGGTATTCCCGTGTGGCCCCGTGCCAAGATGCTCTCGGCCCTGGGCCATGGCTACACCACCGTCGCCGTTGCCGGCACGCACGGCAAAACCACGACGTCTTCGATGTGCGCCACCATGCTCGACCGCATGGGTCTGGACCCCAGCTTCCTGATTGGCGGCATCGTCGAGGGCTACGACACCAACGGCAAGAACGGCTCGGGTGACTACTTTGTCGCCGAGGCCGACGAGTCGGACAGCTCGTTCCTGTTCCTGAACCCCAACGTGGTCATCGTGACCAACGTCGAGGCCGACCATCTCGATCACTACTCGGGTATCGAGGAGATCGAGGCCACCTTTGCCAAGTTTATGGGGCTGGTGGGCGAGGACGGCACCGTCATCGTTTGCGGCGAGGATCCGCATCTGGTCGAGCTCGCCAAGTCGACGGGCCGTCATGTGCTTTCCTATGGCTTTGCCGAGAACAACGACATCGTCTGCGTACATCCGGATGTCAAGGGCATCCAGAGCGACTTTATCGTTCGCTTTGAGGACGGCACCGAGCACGCTGTCGAGATTAAGAGCAACCCCGGTCGTCACAACATGCTCAACGCCACGGCCGTCTTGACCGTCGCCCATGTCCTAGGCCTCGATATCGACGCCGCTGCTAAGGCACTTTCGAGTTTTGAGGGCGTCCGCCGTCGCTTTACCCACGTGGGCGATATCGACGGCATCACGGTGGTTGACGATTACGGCCATCATCCCACCGAGATCAAGGCGACGCTCGCTGCTGCCTCTTCGCTGGGCTACAAACATGTCGATGTCGTGTTCCAGCCGCACCGCTATTCGCGCCTGCAGGCTCTGTGCGATGACTTTGCCGATGCCTTTGCCAACGCCGATAAGCTGCTGCTGATCGATGTGTTCTCCGCCGGCGAGATGCCGATTCCGGGCGTTACCTCCAAGATGCTCGCAGATACCGTTCGCGCCAAGCACCCCGGCAAGGAGGTCGTGTACTGCTCCAGCCGTCTTGAGCTCAACCAGGAGCTTGAGAAGCTCGTGGGCGAGGGCGACCTACTGCTCACCATGGGTGCCGGCGACGTTACGACCGTCGGTCCCGAGTTCATCGAGTATCTGACTGCCAAGAAGGACGCTTAGCCTCTATGGGTCTGTTTAACGCCGTCATGGCGCTTTCGGGCATGATCGACACGGACGTGGTCGAGGACGAACGTCTTGCACGCCATACAAGCTATCGTATCGGTGGCAAGGCCGACCTCTTTGTGACGTGCCATAGCTACCATGCCCTGCGTCGCGCCGTGGCGGTGCTCGACCGCGAGCAGGTGCCGTGGGTGATTATCGGCAAGGGGTCCAATCTGCTTGTTGCCGATGCCGGTTATCGCGGCGCCGTTATTTCGCTGGGACGTGAGTTTCAGCGTACGGTTGTTGCCGAGGACGGCTGCACGCTGACCGTTGGTGCGGGCGTGATGTTCGCGCGTTTGGTCAACGACGCCTTGTCGCGCGGGCTTTCGGGCCTTGAGTTCGCGGTCGGTATTCCCGGTTCGGTCGGCGGCGCCGTGTCCATGAACGCAGGTACGCGGACCGAGTGGATCGGCTCTCTTATCGAGGACGTGGTCACGTTTGATCCGGCGTCCGGTATTAAGCACTATGCAGGGTCCGAGATCGCTTGGGGGTATCGCGAGTGCAGCTTGCCGCGTAACGAGATCATTCTCGAGTGCGTGCTTAAACTCAAGCCCGCGCCCAAGGCCGACATTCGCGAGCGCATGGAGCGGTACCTGACGCGGCGCAAGCGCACGCAGCCCATGGGCCGTGCATCCTGCGGATCGGTCTTTCGCAACCCGCCCGACGCAAGCGTGGGCAAGTTGATTGAGGATTGTGGATTAAAGGGTTTTTCGGTTGGCGGTGCGGAAGTTTCGCCCGTACACGCTAATTTTATCGTTAATAACGGAACCGCCTCGGCCGATGATGTGGCCGCGGTTATCAGGCATGTGCACGGAAAGGTGAGGGAGGCGTATGGCATCGAGCTCAGACCGGAAGTTAAATTCCTCGGCTTCTAGAGCATCGAAACCAACCTTCCGCCGCGCCGGAGGGCGTTCCGGCGCACCTGCCCAGCCTCAACATAAGCCCGCCATGCCCTCCAAGTCTGTTGGGCCCGTTCGTCCTGCCAAGCGCCCGGTCGTCGGCTCGCAGCTGGGAGGACGCCCCGCTTCTAAAAAGACGAGTCGTCCGGCTCCGCGTCCTTCGGTGACGCCCAAGCCGGCGATGGGCGCCAAGACCTCCCGACCCATGGCGACGCCCAGGCCTTCGCTGGGAGCTCGTGCGCCGCATGCCGGCCGTACGTTGGCTGGCGCTAAGCCGCGTTCACTGACATCGGTGCCCGCTGCCAAGGCGTCTTCGGCAAAAAAGGGCATCAATCCTCTGTCATCGCTTGGTGCCATGGCAAGCAAGACGACCGACGTCGCTTCTGCCATTAAAGGTAAGGGCAAAATCGCGGGCGGCATCCTGGCAGCCTTGGTCGTACTTGCCATTGTTGCCATCGTCGTCATCAACTCCGGCCTGTTCGCCGCCACCGATATTCAGATTCATGGCAGCGAGCATGTGACCAAGCACGACGCCATGCAGCTCATCAGTCTTCCCGAGAACACGTCGCTCTTTAACGTGGATCCCGATCAGATTACCGAGGGCCTCAAGCAAAACCCGTGGGTCTCGGGTGTGGATGTCCAGCGCCAGTTTCCCCATACGCTTATCATCACGCCGACGGAGCGTAAAGTTATCGCCATTGCGTATATCAGCTCCGACGACCTTGCCTGGGCTATCGGAGACGATGACACCTGGATTGCTCCGCTGTCGACTTCTGTCGAGGTGGACGACCAGGGGAACGTCATTACATCGGGGGAGGGTGCCAAAACCCTGACCGGCATCGATGCGGCCCTGGCGCTTGCCAAGCACTACGGCGCCGTGCTGTTGACTGACGTCTCGGCCGATGTCGCACCGGTTTCGGGTCGGGCGGTGAGCTCCAAGGCTGTCAAGGCCGGCCTGGATTACGCACGCGGTTTCTCGAGCGAGTTCTTGGACCAGGTGAAGGATATTTCCACGCCTTCTGTTGAGGCTATCTCGGCAAATCTCGACAACGGCGTCGAGGTGTCGCTGGGCGATTCGGACGATATCGCCAAGAAAGAACGCATCGTGACCAAGCTGCTTTCGCAGGTAGAGGGCGTAACCTATATCAATGTGCGCTCTCCAGGCAACTACACGTTTAGGAACGCACCGACCGCCTAGCATCCTAAACGGCTTTGTTGGGGGGCCATACCACGCCGTTTATCTGGTTTGTTTGGTTTTCACGGTCAATTATTTGACTGAAACGCTCATAATGTGCAAACATAATACGGTTTACCTTTGCATTTACTTTCAACCTGAAGGTTAATGTGCGCAGGGGTCAACCCATGCTATGGCTATAACCTTTGTTCGGAGGACCGACATGCACGAGACAGAGATCAACAACTACCTTGCCGTCATTAAGGTGGTCGGCGTCGGCGGCGGCGGTACCAACGCGGTCAATCGAATGATCGAAGAGGGCATCCGCGGCGTCGAGTTTGTTGCCATCAACACCGATGCTCAGGCGCTCGCGATCTCTGATGCCGATATCAAGGTGCACATCGGCACCGACCTTACCCGCGGCCTGGGCGCCGGCGCCAACCCCGAGGTTGGCCGCAAGGCTGCCGATGAGTCCCGCGACGATATCGCCGAGGCGCTCGCTGGCGCCGACATGGTGTTCATCACCTGCGGCGAGGGCGGTGGTACCGGTACCGGCGCCGCTCCCATCGTTGCCGATATCGCGATGAACGAGGTCGGCGCGCTGACCGTCGCCGTCGTGACCAAGCCCTTTACCTTCGAGGGTCGCAAGCGCAAGAAGAGCGCCGAGGAGGGCATCAAGACCCTCTCCGATTGCGTTGACACCATGATCGTTATCCCTAACGACAAGCTGCTCGACATCGCCGAGAAGAAGACCACGATGCTCGAGGCGTTCGCGATTGCCGATGGCGTCCTTTCCCAGGGCACCCAGGGCATCACCGACCTCATCACCGTCCCGGGTATCATCAACCTGGACTTCGCCGATGTTAAGACCATCATGAAGCAGGCCGGTACCGCCATGATGGGTATCGGTACCGCTTCTGGGGACACCCGTGCCGTCGACGCTGCCCAGCAGGCTATCTCCAGTCCGCTGCTCGAGAGCTCCATCGATGGCGCCACGCGCGTCCTGCTTTCCATCGCCGGCTCCAAGGACCTGGGCATCCAGGAGATCAGCGACGCCGCCGACGTTGTCGCCAATGCTGTCGACCCCGAGGCCAACATCATCTTCGGTACCGTTGTTGACGAGTCCCTGGGCGACCAGGTGCGCATCACCGTTATCGCCACGGGCTTCTCCGACTCCAACGTCAACCGTCAGGACGAGCTCTTCGCTGCCCAGCAGTCCCAGAGCAAGGCCGCTGCTTCTGCTGAGCCGCAGCGCACCGCTCCGGCTGCCAGCCCCGCTCAGGCTGCCCCGACTCGCAACGTCGGTGGTACCGAGCTGCCCAACTTTGGCAACGATCAGTTTGAGCTTCCCGATTTCCTTAAGCGCGGCAGCTTCTAGTTCGTTTTTATCAACGACCTGCATGGGGTGCGTCCGATTGGGCGCACCCCTTTTTTGTTGTGGTTCGTCTTTGTAAACGAAAGCCTCCAATCTCCTTACGTTCCCTTTACGTTTGGTCCCTACCGCTGCGGGTATCCTTTTAAAGAAGTATGGCAGCCGTATGACACGGACTGCTGCGGCTTCGCCGCGATACTTGTGTTATTAGGAGGCTTTAGTATGGCAGCACGTGCGGACAACGTTTCGCGTGTCGACCATGATGGAGTTACGTTGGTAGAGGGCGCGACGCACGATGTCCGCTTTGCCTTTACCGAGCGCACCGGTGGCGTTTCCGAAGATGCGTACTCCTCGCTCAATCTGGGCTCGCATGTTGGCGATGACCCCTTTACCGTTCAAGAAAATCGTCGCCGCGTACTCGAGGCCATGGGTGCCGCCGAGTGCGAGCACAACTTGCTTGTCCCCAATCAAGTACACGGTGACCATGTCGTGACGGTGACCTCGAACGGCGCCGAAGATCTCGAGAACATTCGTGAGCAGATTGCCGAGGGCTGTGATGCCCTCGTCTGCACGGCGCATAAGGTGCCCGTGATGCTCTGCTTTGCCGATTGTGTTCCCGTGGTGCTGGTGGCTCCCGGCGGCTTTGCCGTGGTGCATTCTGGCTGGAAGGGCACGATTGCACGCATTTCCGCCAAGGCCTGCCAAGCGCTCTGCGAGGCGGCTGGCTGCACGCCGGAGGACATCTCTGCTTATATTGGGCCCCATATCCTGGGCGACGAGTATGAGGTGTCCCAAGAACTTATGGATCGCTTTGCCGCCGAGTTCGCGTGCATCGATGCTACCGCTTCCCGTATGCTCGATCTTTCCGCCGCCATTCGCGAGGCGCTGGTGGATGCCGGTGTCGATGTGGATGGCATTGTGGACACCAAACTTTCCACCGTGCGTCAAAACGACCGCTTTTATTCCTATCGCAACGAGGGCGGGACCTGTGGGCGCCATGCTGCGATCGGCGTGATGCTATGAGAAAGATCGCATCGGTCCTGAGTGCAGCAGTGCTCGCGCTCACGCTGTGCGCCTGCTCCTCGGGATCTTCTACGTCTTCTATTACCGTGGCCGGCTCGACCACCTGCCTTCCCATTGCCGAGATTGCGGCCGAGGGCTTTAAGGAAGAGACCGGCATCGACGTGCTCGTCTCCGGCCTTGGCTCATCTGCTGGCATCGAAGCTGTTAGCGCCGGCACCGCCGACATCGCCAGCTCGTCTCGTGGCCTCAATGCCGACGAGCAGGATTTGGGCCTGACGCCTATCGTTATCGCACACGACGGCATTGCAGTCATCGTGAACGACGACAACCCGGTCGACAATCTCTCGACCGAGCAGCTCCGCGATATTTACGCCGGCAAGATCACCAACTGGAAAGAAGTCGGCGGAGAGGACCTGAAGATTCAGGTTATCAACCGCGACGAGGCGTCCGGTACGCGCGAGGCCTTCCGCACTATCGTGATGGACGGCGCGCCGTTCGATCGCCGCTCGGCTGTTCTTTCGGGTACGGGCCAGGTACGCGATGTCGTATCCCGCTCACGTGGCGCTATTGGCTACATCTCGCTGGGTTTTGTCGAGAGCCTCAACGCCAAGACCTCGGTTAAGGCCGTTTCAGTCAACCATGTCGAGGCATCCGAGAAGACTGTCGCAAGTGGCGGCTATCCCATCTCGCGTGACCTTTACTTCTTTGTGAAGGGTACGCCTTCGCAGCAGGCGCAGGACTACATTGACTATGTGACATCCGAGAAGATGGACAAGCAGATTCGTGAGGCGGGCTTTATTCCCGTCACCAACGACGGAAAGGGGAGTGAGTAGCGTGGAAGCACAGGAAACCCCCCAGATTGAGCATGAGGCGCAGGTGCCCAAAAAGCGTGAGTTGGCGTTGGTGTCACGCAGCACCTATCTTAAGGAGAAGGCGCTGCAGTGGATCTTCTTTGCCTGCGCGTTCTTGGCGGTCGTCACCGTCATCCTGATCTTTGTCTTTACCACGTACTCGGCGCTGCCGGTCTTTACCGACATCGGTCTGGTGGACTTCTTTAGCTTTACGTGGGCGCCCTCTGAGGGTCACTACGGCATCATGTCGCTGCTGGCGGGCTCTGGCCTGGTGACGGTCGGTGCCCTTGCCATGGGCGTGCCGTTGGGTGTGGGCACAGCCGTGTATCTGGTCGAGATCGCCAGCAAGCGCGTGCGCAGGCTCATTAGCCCCGCTGTCGACCTGCTGGCGGGCATCCCCTCCATCATCTACGGCTTCTTTGGCATGGTCATCATCCGTCCGTTTATCGCGCAGCTGACCGGCGGCCTTGGATTTGGCGCACTGACGGCGTGGTTCGTGCTCGCCATCATGATCGTCCCTACCATCACCACGCTCACCATAGATGCCCTCAATTCCATTCCCATGGGCATTCGCGAGGCGTCCTATGCCATGGGTGCCACCAAGTGGCAGACCATCTACAAGGTCGTGCTTCCTGCAGCCAAGCTGGGCATTGTCGATGCGATTGTCTTGGGTATGGGGCGTGCCATCGGTGAGACCATGGCCGTGCTGATGGTCGTGGGCAACGCCCCGGTCATTCCGGATAGCATCTCGAGCCCCATCTCGACGCTCACGAGTCAGATTGCGCTCGACATGAGTTATTCCTCGGGCCTGCACCGCTCGGCTCTGTTCGGCATGGGCGTTGTCCTGTTTATCATCTCCGCTGCACTGGTGGGTATCGTCCGCCTGATTTCCAAGAAGAGGGGGTAGGCTATGTCCGATTCCGTTGACACGACGGTCGATACGACCTCGTCGCGCGAGCGCATCAAGCGTGCCCTTTCCCATGGCAAGAAGGGCCGCATCAACAAGGACCTCTCCAACAAGATCATGCTCGGCGTGTTTCGCGCCGCGGCCTATATCACCACGCTGGTGCTGATCGCCATCATCGCCTACGTGGTCATCAACGGCCTGCCGCATATCTCGCTCGACTTTATCTTCGGCTGGCCGCAGGGCGTAAACGCCGAGGGTGGCATTTGGCCCACGATCGTCTCGACCGTCTACGTGACGGCGCTCGCCATGCTCATCTGCACGCCGGTTGCCGTCTTGGCTGCGGTCTATCTGGCCGAATACGCCAAGCAGGGCAAGGTCGTCGACATCATTCGCTATGCTGCCGATGCCCTGGCCTCGGTGCCTTCCATCGTTATGGGCCTCTTTGGTTACGCCTTGTTTGTTGAGGCCATGGGCCTGGGTCTTTCGATGGTTTCGGCCGCCCTGGCGCTGGCGCTTCTGATGCTGCCCATCGTCATGCGCACCACCGAGGAGGCAATCCGCGCCGTTCCGCGCTATATCCGTTGGGGCGCATATGGCCTGGGCGCCACCAAGTGGCAGGTCGTCTCCAAGATCGTGCTTCCTTCTGCTTTTGGCCGCATTGCCACCGGCATCGTCCTCGCCATCGGTCGCGCCATCGGCGAGACCGCGGTGGTGCTCTACACCATGGGTCAGGCCATCAATCTGCCGATCTCGCCGCTCGATTCCGGTCGTCCCATGACCGTCCACCTCTATTTGCTTGCCAATGACGGCATCAACATGAACGCAGCCTACGGCACTGCGCTTTTGCTGATGGCGATTATTCTGGCCTTCAACCTGTTTGCGCGTTATCTGTCGCGCAAGCGCCGCTAGTTAAGGAGTCCCATGTCCGTCTATCAGTCCGCTCCCACGCCGGAGCAAGCGGCCATCACGGCCAAGGATTTCAACTTTTGGTACGGTGACTTTCATGCGCTGACGGGGCTCGACCTCAACATCGCCAAAAACGCCATCACCTCGTTTATCGGTCCTTCGGGCTGCGGTAAATCGACGTTTTTGCGCTGCATCAACCGTATGAACGACCTTATCGAGGGTACTCGTGTCGAGGGCACCATGACGCTCGACGGCAACGATATCTATGCCGAGGGCGTCGACCCGGTCGACCTTCGCCGCCGCGTGGGCATGATCTTTCAGCAGCCCAACCCGTTTCCCAAATCCATCTACGAGAATGTCGCTTTTGGCCCTCGTTTGCAGGGCGTGACTAGCAAAAGCGACCTCGATGACATCGTGGAAGAATCGCTCAAGCGCGCCAACCTCTGGAAAGAGGTATCCAATCAGCTCAACAAGGACGGTTTGGCGCTCTCGGGCGGTCAGCAGCAGCGTCTGTGCATCGCGCGCGTGCTTGCGGTGCAGCCCGATGTCCTCCTGATGGACGAGCCCTGCTCCGCCATCGACCCTACGTCCGTCTCTAAGGTCGAGGATCTGATGGCCGAGCTGGCGCCCGAGATGACGATCATCATCGTCACGCATTCCATGCAGCAGGCGGCTCGTATCAGCGACTACACCGCGTTTTTCTTGCAGGAAGTTGCCGGTGAGCCCGCCACGCTCATCGAGTATGGTCAAACCGACGCGATCTTCACCAGCCCGGTGGATTCGCGGACGGAAGACTATATCACCGGCCGCTTTGGCTGATCGGTGCGACTAGTCCCAAGTCGATCGGACCTGGTCCGGTGCGTATTCACTGTGCGGGCGGCATGACCGCACCCAACTGATTGGAGTGAACCATGCGCAAACTGTTTTCCCGTCAGCTCATCGAGGCCCGTCACGAGATGCTGAGCATCTTCGAGGCCGTCGATCTGGCCCTTCACGACGCCGTGAAGGCCTATGTGACCGACGACCGCAAGCTCGCCACTAAGACCAAGAAGCGCACGCTTTCGATTGATGCTCGCTGCGCCAACTTGGAGGCCGTGTGCTACAACCTGATCGCTACGCAGTCGCCGGTCGCCTCCGACTTCCGTTTGCTGCAGACGATCATCTACGTCGACTTTAACCTGCAGCGCATGACCGATAAGGTTCGCCAGATCTGCCGCGCCACGCGTCATATGGTCAAGGCCGATATCTCGCTGCCCCAGGAGCTTGTCGGTACGGTTGAGGCCGAGGCCGAAGCCGTTTACCAGGTGCTGGGTTCGTCGCTTTCCGCGCTCGTCACTAACGACATGTCCATCATCTGCAACCTGGCCGTCGAGGACGAGCCGGTGCATGCGGCGTACGAGAAGTTCTTCCGCGCCTTTAACCGCATGGACACGAGCGATTTTATGGACGACGACAGCAACTATGACGATCTGCGCCGCGCCATTATGGTCTCGCGCTACCTCGATCGTATTGCCTCGATTTCCATCGATGCCGCCTGCCGTCTGACCTTCCTTTTGACCGGCCAGCGTATGACTGCCGGCGATATCGCCCGTACGGACGAGGACGAGCTCGAGAGTATACGCGTGCCTTCGGGCGAGGGCGTCATTATGAGGCCCGCCGTGGATGCACACTTTGTTGCCAAGGTGCCCGCTAACGAGGTGAGCGAGGGACTTCGCTACCTGCTGGATCATCTTGAGGACGAGGATGATGGCGAGGACGACGAGGAGTAGGGTAGACTCGTTCGTCAAAAGATTGTAAATACCTAAGGGAGCGCGGCCTTGCGGATGCGGGGCCGCGCTCTTGCGCTAGCATGGGACTACTTGTTGTGCTGTTAGCGGAGGCGATTGGCAATGGATAACTATTTGGATGTAATGCGCGCTCGCCGCGAGCAGATACTCGAGCGTTTCTATGCCGCGCTCGACCGCGCCGGGAGGCCCCGCGATGCCGCGCGTTTGATTGCCGTGTCAAAGACCGTCGGCGTCGATGAGACCATCGTGGCCATCCAGGTGGGATACCGCCATTTTGCCGAGAACCGCCCGCAAGAGCTCGTCCGCAAACTCGCAGGTCTGGCGGAGCATCCGGAGCTGCCCGAGGTACGCTTTGATATGATCGGCAACCTTCAGACCAACAAGATTAACACGGTGTTGGGTTCGGCCGAGCTGATTCATTCGGTTGGTTCGCTTCATTTGGCGCAGGCGATCTCGAGCCGTGCCGTTCGCAAGATCGAAGCGGGCGAGCTTTCTGCTCCCCAACAGGTGCTAATCGAGGTTAACGTAAGCGGCGAGGAGTCCAAGGGCGGCTTTTCGCCCGATGAGATTCGTGGTGCTGCCGGCGAGCTTGCGGAACTTGAGGGAATTTGTGTGCAGGGCCTTATGACCATGGCCCCTCGAGGGAACAAGGATGTGGCACGTCGCACTTTTGCCGGGCTGCGAGAGCTGAGGGATGAGCTGGAGGCGGCGCATCCCGATCTGAGCTTGCCCGAGCTCTCTTGCGGCATGAGCGAGGACTTTGAGTCCGCCCTTGAGGAGGGCTCTACGCTCATTCGTCTGGGCAGGGTAGTATTTAGCCCGGAGTTTGCAGTAAAATAGGGCTCTGAAGTGCGCACTGGTTTACAGAGCGCCTGCACTAAACCGTGAGAGGACACAACCATGGGCTTCCTTGACGAGATTAAAAATAAGATGCACCTTGGCGGCCAGCAGGGTTACGACCAGGGCTATGGCCAGGATGACGACTACGGCTACGATGACGGCTACGATGATGGCTATCAGAACAACGGCTACAGCGGTACCTCGGGCGAGGGCTTCTATACCCAGGACGAGCCGAGTAACGGCCTGCTGGGCCAGACGCGCCGCGGTGAGGCCGAGTCGGTCGCCGTGTATACGCGCTCCGGCCAGCTGGTCGGCGATGACTCGCGTCATGCAACGACGTACAATCCGCCGTCGCGTTCTCAGGATAGTGCCGCAGGCGGCTATCGCCCCGGCGCTTACGACACGCCGTCGAGTTATGCCGAGAGCGCCCGCGCTCGTGCCGCGGCACCTGCGCCCGCTTCTGCGCCGAGCGACGCCTCGGCCTATGCAAACAACATCATTAACGCCACGCCGCAGCTGCCTGCCTATGTCCTGCGCCCTGAGAGCTATGACGATGTCGAGACCGTTGTCCGCCGCGTGCGCACCAAGCAGCCCGTTGCGCTGATTTTTGTTGGCGTTCGCACCGAGGTCGCCAAGCGTGTCCTGGACTTTAGTTATGGCTTTGCCTGCGGCCTGGGCGCTACGGTCAAAGAGGTGGGCGATCGCGTGTTTATGGTGCTGCCCGCCGGCTGCGAGGTCAAGGATTCCGACCTCAAGAAGCTCCGTGCCGACGGCTACCTTAAGTAAAGACAAGACGAGGAGATTCTCATCAACATCTACACCATTGCTCAGCTGGTCAATACGCTGTTCAACTTTTACTCCACGCTCATCGTGGTTTACTGCCTTATGACGTGGATTCCCATGAAGCAGGGCGGATTGCTGCAGGATATCGCCGCCGTCCTCGATAGCGTGTGCGGCCCGTGGCTCAATTTGTTCCGCCGGTTTATCCCGCCGATGGGCGGCATCGATTTTTCGCCGGTCGTTGCGATTATTGCGTTGCAGTTGGTGCAGAACCTGGTTCTGCAACTTCTTTAGGTATACTTGTATAAAGCTGGCTCAGTAACTTACATCGGGCGCCCAGCGCCGAGGCGATGAAAAAGGAGAACTTGTTATGGCTATTACCCCTGCTGACATTCAGGCTCAGACCTTCTCTGAGGCCAAGCGTGGTTACGATCCCGCCGAGGTCGATGTCTTTCTGGAGACGCTGTCTTCCGAGGTTGACGCTATGCTGGCGAAGATCGTGGACCTCAAGGGCCGTCTGACCGCCACCGAGCAGCAGCTTGCCGATACGCAGGCCCAACTTGCCCAGGCTCAGGATGCTGCCGCGCAGGCCGTGCCCGCCGCTCCTGTGGCCGCTCCCGTACCCGACTTCTCTGCTCAGGAGCGTCAGATTTCCGCTGCCCTCATCGCGGCGCAGCAGACCGCCGAGAGCATCGTCAGCGATGCCAATGAGAACGCTGACCGCATCCGCAACGAGGCCGACGCTAAGGCCCGCGAGGTCATCCGCCAGGCTCTGACCGAGAAGCAGGCCGAGCTCGAGGAGATCGACCGTCTGAAGGCTTCCCGCGAGGAGTTCAAGGCCGAGTACCTCAAGCTCATCCAGCACTTTATGGACGATGCGCAGAACTCCTTCCCGGCCGATCTTATGGCTTCCACGCCGGTCGGTTCAGCCGCTTCTCCCGCGGTGACGATGCCCGCCGCCGAGCCTCTGCCCGTCGCCGAGCCGGTTATCCCCGTTGCCGATCCCTTCGCACCGATCGACAACTTCGCTGCCGACGACCTGGACTAGCTCCAGGGCTACAATCTAGTGTCCTTAAGAGGAGCCCGCGCCTGCGGGCTCCTTTTTTGTGGCTGTAAACGGGTTAGAAAACAAAACGCCGAGCCCCGCGCGTGGTGGCGCAGAGCTCGGCGGACGGGTTGGAGGTCAAAAGTAGATGTTAAGGCATATCCCAATAATCTACTTAAGGATGAAGTCGGAGAGGGGAATGGTGCGGGCCTCGCGATGCTCGGGGTCGGCGATGTGGTCGGCGGGATAGCCGCAGACGAGCATGTGATAGGGATAGACGCCTTCGGGCAGGTTGAACTGCTCGCGGGCTACCTCGGGCTTAAAATGGCATACCCAGCACGTTCCCAGACCCTGCTCCTCGGCCTCCATCATCATCTGATCGCAAACGATCGAAGTATCGATGGCACTGGAGTTCATTTGGTCATAAGGGCGCACCCAAGCATCGTCGGTAACGCTGCAAATGAGGAAGATGAGCGGAGCGCCAAAAATGGACCCATCACGAGCAAACCGAGGCTGACAAGCAGCTGCCTTTTCCAGAAGCTCAGGCGTATCCAACACCATCACACGGGTTGGATGGTTATTACAAGCAGAAGGAGCAATACGCCCAGCCTCAACAATGGCATCCACCACAACCTGCTCAACAGAACGATCCTCAAACAAACGACAAGAATAACGACCCCGAGCCAGATCCAAATACCCCATAACCAAACCCTCCAAAGTCAGCAAATCAATCCAAAGTAAAACAAAGGGTACCCAAAGCCCCATCCACCCAAACGTTTAAGGCGGTCCCAAAGTTCCCAATCGGGCCCAAAGGCCCCGCCAACAAAAGCCCCATCGCTTTCAAAGTATCAGCCAAAGTTCCCAATGGTGGTACGTAAGGCGAAGGGCCGGCACCTGTTTACTTTCGAACGACTCTGCCATGCAGCCGGAGTGAGAAAGCAAACAGGTGCCGGCCCTTCGCCGCCGGGACACGTACCCCCAATTAACTGTTCTTCATGACAATCGAATCCACAACATCGGCCACATTCTCGCAGCAGTCGGCGCAGTACTCCAGGAAGGCGTACACGTCACGCCAGGCGATGACCTCGAGCGGGTCCTTGCCGTTAACGTGCAGGTTGCGCATGGCGTTGATGTAGAGCTCGTCGGCCTCGGACTCGATGGTGTTGATCTGGATGACGAGCTCGCGCAGGGTTTTGGACTTGCGGTAGTTGGGCAGCTCGACCATCAGGTCCTTCATGGCGCGGCAGGCATCGGTCACCTTGTGGGCGATGACGATGGCATCGGGATGGATGCTCTGAATGTTGGTGAAGTAGACGCGCTGCACGACGCCTTCGATACGGTCGAGCACAGTGTCGAGCGAGCAACTCATCAGGTCCAGATCCTCGCGCTCAAGCGGGGTGATAAAGGCAGTGAGCAGGGCATCCTCGAGCTCATGGTGCTTCTTGTCGGCCGCATGCTCAATCGCATGCATCTCCTCGAGCATGTCGTGGATCTGCGCGGGATCAAAGTTCTCGAAAATCTTGATGAGCAACTCTGCGGCCTGGACAGCAAGGTCGGCGCAGGCGACGTAGTTGTCAAAGTAGAACGAATCGGGTTTCTTTGCCATGAGTGGGTCCTTTCGAGGCGAAGACGGGTGGGCGAAGTATTACGGTCCGGATGGACGCTCGGTTTGACTAGATGAACATCATGAACAGCTTGGCCATGACAAAGCTGATGAGTCCGCAGGCGGGGAAGGTGAAGAACCAGGTGAACATCATGTCCTTGACCACGCCAAAGTTGATGGCCGAAAGGCGCTTGACGGCGCCGACGCCCATGATGGCGCAGGTCTTGATGTGGGTGGAGGACACAGGGATACCGGTAAGGGTGGCAAGCAGCAGATTCGCGGCGCCTGCGAGGTCGGCGGAGAAGCCCTGATACTTCTCGAGCTTGACCATGCTCTGGCCGACGGACTTGATGATGCGCTCGCCGCCCACGCTGGTGCCGATGCCCATGGTGGCCGAGCACAGCAGCATGATCCAGATGGGGATGCCGGCATCGCCGACGCTCGTCTGGCCGTTGGCGAAGGCCACGCCTAAAAAGAGCACGCCGATGAACTTCTGTCCATCCTGCGCGCCGTGCATAAAGCTCATGGCCGCAGCGCTCGCGATCTGAGCGTATTTAAAGAAGACGTTTGCACGTCGCCTATTGGCGGCGGCAAACAGAATCGAGACGAGTTTGCACAGGATCCAGCCCATGACAAAACCCAGACCGATGGAGAGCGCCAGGCCGTAGATGACCTTCATCCACTCGTGGACGTTGACGCTGTTCGCGCCGCCGAGGGCGATAGCGGCACCGGTCAGGCCGGCGATAAGACTGTGGCTTTGCGAGGTGGGGATACCAAAACGCGATGCCGTGGCACCGTAGACGACAATGGAGAACAGAGCCGCGCAGAGGCACGCAAGCGCCATGGTGCTGTTTCCGCCAAAGTCGACGATATGTGAGATGGTGTTGGCGACGCTCGCGTTAAAGTGCGTCATGATGAGCACGCCCAAGAAGTTGAATGCGGCGCTCATGAGAATGGCGGCGCGGGCGGGCATGCAACGCGTAGTGACGCAGGTCGCGATGGCGTTGGGCGCGTCGGTCCATCCGTTGACGAAGATGGCGCCGAGCGCGAGAATCACGGTGACGGCAAGGACTGGGTTCGACACAATTTGGCCGAGGAAGGTTGAGAACGTTACGTCCATATATGGGCTTTCTCGAAGTTTGCAGACACGTTACAAAAACATGATAAATCGTATCACCTCCTGTGGGTTTCTTTACCGAGTTCTGATGGGAGAAGTGAATTTTTTGGCACTAAAATTGAATATTAGCCCTGTTGACCGCGGGTATTCTTTTTGCTAACACGCCATGAGGACACGTGTGCGCGCCCCAACACCCCAAAACCACAGTCTGTTCGCTTTACAACATACAAACATGCGTTCGATAATAGAGGGCATGGAATATCGACAGACAGACGGCAAAACTCGGCGCGTGCACAAGCAGTATGTGGACGTCGTGGCTCGCATCCTCGCGGGCGGACAGGTCGTGCCGGTCACCGTCTGCTGGGTCGACGGCCATTGTTTTACGATCGACGAAATTATCTCGACCACCGGGTTTGGCCTGATGGTCCACGGCATCCGTACGGCAACATATAAGGTGCGTTTTGGCGGGCACGCGACCGAGTTGTATCTGGAGGACCAGACGCGCGAGCGGGTGGACGGCTCGCAGGCGCACGTGATGCGTTGGTGGGTCTGGGCCTTTGACCGCACGCTTGAGGGCGAGCGCCGTAGGTAAGGACGCGCGGCATTCGGGTACAATGGCAGGAATCTTGTCACCTACGGCGCTGTCGTGGCGCTTTTTGAAAGGACGAAGTATGAACGATATCCAGGGCTATCAGAACGGCCCCGTCGAGAGCGGCGCAAGCCGCGCCAAGGAGATGTCGCCGCGCGCGTACAATCTCGCCATGTCTGCCCTGATCTTCTTGGGCTTTTGCGCCATGGGCGCCGGCGCCTACTTTACGAGCACCATGTCGTTTGCGCGCATGATGATGAGCGGTGCCGCCTTGCCGCTGGTCTTTGGCTCGTTTATTTTGACCATCGTCGGCATGGTCATGATGTCGGCCGCCGCCAGCAAGCAGTCCGTGGGCCTGTCCCTTGTGGGCTACGTAATCTTTGCGAGCACCTTTGGCCTGACCGCGTCGTTTGGCCTTGCCAACTACGACCTGCCCACCATCAACACTGCCTTTATCGCCACGGCCGCCATCACCTTTGTCTTTGGTGCCTTGGGCGTGACGTTCCCCAAGTTTTTCCAGCGTGTATATGGCATCGGTTTTGGCATTCTGCTCGCCACGATTCTGGTTGAGATCGTGCTGATGTTCATGGGTGTCTCGCAGACCATCACCGACCTGATCGTGATCGTGGTGTTCGCCGGCTTTATTGGCTACGACACCTATGTTGCCACGACGGTGCCGCCCACGCTGCCCAATGCGGTGCTCATGGCGTCCAACCTGTTCGTGGACATCATCAATGTGTTCCTGCGCATTCTGAACATCCTCGGCCGTCGCGACTAGTGGCGAATTGCGGCGGTGCTTGCCGTGCGTGCAAATCGATGCGAAAGGCGGTCCTTCGGGGCCGTCTTTTTTGTACGCGGCGGGGTATCATGGATGGGAAAAGCCGACAGCGGCAGCGACAGGAAAGGTGACCACGTATGGCAGACGTCGACAACAGGAACCGTAACCGCAGGTCCAACCGGGCGGGTCAGCCCAATCCCAAGCGCGAGGCCCGTGCCAAGGCCGCCGAGCGTCACGTGGCAACTGTGTCCGAAGCGTGCGCCAAGGATATCGAGCGTTCGCTTGCCGGTATTCGCGAGTTTGACGGTATGCCTGCTGGCTTTGTCGCGGCGATGAAGGCCAAGGTTCAGACTGCTGTGGCCGCCGAAGAACAGGTTGCCGAGGACGTCGAGGGCGCGGAGGCTGCCGAGACCGAGGCAGCGCCTGAGCCCGTCGAGGAAATCGCTGAAGCTGAGTCCGCGCCTGCAGAGGAGCCCGCTCCGGTTCTGCCCGAGGTCACCGTGCTCGATGCCTCCGCCACGCAGGCCATCCTGGACAACGGTCGTGGCTATGCGCAGTTCTGCGACATGGCCGTGCTCGCCTTTGCCTCGTTCACCAACCCGGGCGGTGGCTATATTCAGGGTTATCTGGGCCAGGAGGCCACGCTGTGCGCCGATTCGTATCTGTACAACGTTCTCGATAAGCAGCGCAAATGGTACGGCGAGAACCGTCGCCGCAACATCAACTGCGAGCTCTATCGCAACCGCGCCCTGGTGGTGCCTGCGGTGCGCTTCGACCGCAACCACGTGCATGCGTATGCCGACGTAATCGTTGCCGCCGCGCCCAACGTCAAGCGCGCTCGCCAGGAGTATCGCGTGGGTGACGATGCCCTGCTGGACGCCCTGCGCGATCGCATTCGCTTTGTGCTTGCCATCTGCGACGAGCTAGGTCGCGAGAAGCTCGTGCTGGGCGCTTGGGGCTGCGACAACAACGGCTTTGACGCCGAGGCTGTGGCCGAGCTCTTCCGCAAGGAGCTCGCGTCGGGCGACTTTAAGGTCAAGCAAGTCTTCTTTGCCGTGCCTTCTACGCGCTGGGATGAGGATTTTGCCAAATTCGAACACGTGCTGGCAAACTTCCCCGAGCGCAACGAGGAGTCCTATGCCCAGGTTGCCGCTCGCGCTGCGGCAGCTCGCGCCGCCGAGCAGGCCCAGGCTGCTACCGAGGATGATGAGGACGAGGACGATTGGCGCAAGTACCTGTAATCGGTACGTGCTGACAGATAGGTCGAGCCGACGGGAGAGGCTGCTCCCGTCGGCTTTTTTCTAAAGGAAGGGCTTACGATGGAAAACGTTCTATGCTTTGGCGACAGCAACACCTATGGTTACGATCCGGCGGGCATGCGCGACGGCACCGCGGTGCGCTATGCGCGGGATGTGCGCTGGTGTGGCGTGGCCCAACGTGACTTAGGCGAGGGCTGGCATGTAATTGAAGAAGGCCTCAACGGCCGCACGACGGTACGCGACGACATGTGCCATTTGGACACCAATCTTAACGGCATCCGCGCACTTCCGATGCTGCTCGAGGCCCATAAGCCGCTTGATGCGATCGTTATTATGCTGGGAACTAACGATTGCAAGACGGTCTTTGGTGTGACGGCCTCCGATATTGCCCGTGGCACTATGGCGCTGATTCGCGCGGTGCGTGCATTTCCCTGGACCAATGCCGCACCCTGCCCGCGTATTCTGCTGATGGCACCTATCAAGATCAAGCCGCAAATCGCCGATGTATATATGACCGATTTTGACGAGCGTTCCGTCGAGGCCTCGGAGCATTTTGGTGAGTACTACGCACATGTGGCTGAGCAGTTTGGCTGTGACTTTTTGAATGCCGCCGACTTTGCCGAGCCGGGCGATATCGACTATCTGCATATGATGCCCGAAAGCCACGAGAGCCTGGGTCACGCCGTGGCAGCCAAGCTCCAAGAGATGCTCGGTGAGTAGCGCGACCCCAAACCACCACAAAGGTGTCCTTTGTGGTGGTTTGGGTTGCGGACTTTAGTACTGCCACATGTGATTGACGGGGCCGGAGCCTTTGCCCATGTCAAAGCCGGCGGCGAGGGCGCCCGTTAGGTAGGCCTTGCCCGCGTTGACGGCGTCGGCAAGATCCATGCCCTGAGCCAGCGCGCAGGCGATGGCGGACGAGAGCGTGCATCCGGTGCCGTGTGTGTTGTCGGTCTCGATGCGCTTGTGGCGGAACCACGTGGTGAGTGGATCTCCCAGATGGTTGCCCTCGTCATCGAGTGGCGCGGGTTCGGCCAGTACATCGTTGGCTTCGTTGACAAGATGCCCACCCTTAACGAGGGATGCGCAACCAAAGCGGCGGGTGAGGAGCATGGCAGCATTTTGCTGCGTGCGCTCGGAATCGACCTCGTAATCGAGCAGGGCCATGGCCTCGGGAATATTGGGCGTGATAACCGTCGCTAGCGGGAACAGGCGGCGGGTGAGCGCCTCGGCGGCATCTTCGGCAATCAGCCGTGCGCCCGAGGTGGCTACCATGACGGGGTCGACTACCACGTTTGTCGCGTTCCAAGCGCTCAGGCGGTCGGCGATAACATCGATAATCTCGGCAGAGGAAACCATGCCAATCTTGACGGCGTTGGGGCGGATATCGTCAAAAACGGCATCGATCTGCGCCGCGACAATATCCGGGGAGATGTTCTGCACGGCGGTGACGCCCAGGGTGTTCTGTACGGTGATGGCGGTGATGGCCGTCTCGGCATACAGGCGGTGCGCCGTGATGGTCTTGATGTCGGCCTGAATGCCGGCGCTACCGCTGGAATCGGATCCTGCGATGGATAGAACGGCAGGTACCTTACTGCGATCCATGTTCGCTCCCTTGTTCGGTCGGAATCAAATGGGTCTATAAGCCAGCATTATAAAGATGCCCGGGCTGACTCTATGTCGAACCCGGGCGGGCGATGCGATCTTTACGCAAATGCAAGCAAATGTTCACATGTCAACAATTGACAGGCACCAGCTCGCCGCCAGAAGCGGTCGCGGCGACAGGGCTAGTCCTCCATGCCGAGGTCGATCGTGGTGCCCTCGAAGATCTTGTTGACGGTGCGGACGGCGCACATCTTGCCACACATAGTGCAAGTGCCCTCGGTGGCGGCGGGGGACTCCTCGTAGCGCTTCTTGCCCGTAACCGGGTCGAGCGCGCACTTCCACATGGCGTCCCAGTCGAGCTTGCGGCGTGCCTGGCCCATCTTGTCGTCCATGTCGCGGGCGTGGGGCACCTTTTTGGCGATGTCGGCGGCGTGTGCGGCGATCTTGGTGGCCATGAGGCCGTCGAGCACATCCTGGGCGTTGGGCAGGCATAGGTGCTCTGCCGGTGTCACGTAGCACAGGAAGTCGGCACCGGAGCTGGCGGAGATGGCGCCGCCGATGGCAGCGGTGATGTGGTCGTAACCCACGCCGATATCGGTCACCAGCGGCCCGAGCACATAGAACGGAGCATTGTGGCACAGGCGCTTCTGCAGTTTCATGTTGGCGGCGATCTCGTCGAGCGCCATGTGACCCGGGCCCTCGACCATGACCTGGACGCCCGCGGCCCATGCGCGCTTGCACAGCTTGCCCAGCTCGATCATCTCGGCAGTCTCGGTGGCGTCGTTGGAATCGTAGAGACAGCCCGGGCGGCAGGAGTCGCCGAGCGAGATCGTCACGTCGTACTCGTGGCAGATCTCGAGCACCTCGTCGTAGAACTCGTAGAACGGATTCTCGTTGCCGGTGACCTCCATCCATCCAAACAGCAGCGAGCCGCCGCGGCTGACGATGTTCATGAGGCGGCCGGTCTCCTTGAAGGTTTTGATGACCGATTTATTGATGCCGCAGTGGATGGTCATAAAGTCCACGCCGTCCTCGGCGTGCGCGCGCACGACCTCGAGCAGGTCGTCCTTGGTAAGCTTGACCAGCGGCTTTTCCATGTAGCCGATGGCGTCGTACATGGGGACGGTGCCCACCATGAGCGGCGTCTCGTCGATGAGCTGCTGGCGGAACTGGCGTGTCTTGCCCGAGTTGGAGAGGTCCATGATGGCGTCGGCGCCAAAGTCCTCGGCGATCTTGACCTTCTTCCATTCCTCGGCGGCATCGGCCTTGTCGCCCGAGATGCCCAAGTTCACGTTGACCTTGGTGGACAGGCCCTCACCGACGCCAAAGGCGCGCATGCCCTTTTTGATATGCACGATGTTGGCGGGAATGGCGATGCGGCCGTCGGCCACACGCTCGCGGATGTACTCGGGTTCGCGATGCTCGCGCTCGGCGACTTCCTTCATCTGCGGCGTGATCTGCCCGGCGCGGGCGAAGTCGATTTGCGTGACGAGCTTGGGCTCGGTCAGTGTGCTCATTGGCACGGCTCCCTTCGTTGGCATTACCCATATCAGGTTTGCGGGTCAGGGCGGGCGCGCCCAATCTCAGCCTGCCGTCCCGTCCTGCAAGCTCCCCGTTTATGTAATGGGCTCAAGTATAGCCTGAATGGGTACGATTGGGCCAACGAGCGTGCCTGTGGGGAGGCGAACATGGAAGACAAGCATCTATATCGAGAGACACAATGGGACGTATCGGCCGAGGAGGGCCGTGCGCACCATGGGTTGGTCGCGATTGGCTTTGCGGTGCTTGCCGTGCTGGTGATTGCCTTTTGTATTTGGACGTTTGGCGGTCGCGGCGGCGCCGCCTGGGAGTTCGAGGTTGATGATAGCCTACCGATTATGACGGTGAGGAGTACCGGCGGTAATGCCAATACGCTCGCCATTCCGGGCGATTATTGGTACCCGCGCGATGAGTTTGTGCAGTTGCAGCTGAGTGGTGGGTCCATTCCAGGTGAAGAAATCGAACGTGTGACGTTTGACGCGGCGCTCAAAACGCTGACGGTGAAGCTCAAAGATCAAGGAGATGTGCCCACGACTATGGATATCGCCCTGACGGAATGGCGTCTGGAGCCTCCGACGGGTGTTGCGGTTTCCGAGGTTGAGCACGTCAAGATTATCTATCAGGACGGTTCGACAAACGGGATTGCAAAGGCCGACGGTCTAGCAGAATAGGTGTCGAGCCTAGCCAGCCAATTCATAAAAGTTGCGGTGGAATAGTTCCTGATTGTGCGATAAAAGGCTCAAATAGGAACTATTCCACCGCAAGTTATATAGAGAAGGCTGAGCGGGTCAGTTTTGGGTGGCGGGTCTAGAGCATCTGTTCGTTGATGAACACGAGGGTGCCTGGGTATGAGATCTCGGGGGCGTGGCGATAGCCGATGTCGAACTCGGTGAGACGGCCGGCGTCCTCGAGTCCGTTTGCCGCCATCCACCGCACCATGGAGCCGCGCGCCTTTTTGCTGGCGGTCGACCGTTGGATGGGCTTCCCGTTGCGGATACCCTCGCCAAAGAGGCATGTGACGGCTGTGGCGTCGTCCGCGAGGTGGGGCAGAACGGCTTTGGCATACTCTACGCTGGCGAGGTTGACGATCGTGGTGTTTGAGCCTGCCGGGGCGGTAGCCCGCGCGAGCTTGTCACCCCAAAACGCGTAGAGGTCTCGGGCATCGTCAACGGCGAGCTTCGCGCCCATCTCCAGCCGATACGGTTCGACGGCATGAAAGGGACGAACGCACCCGTAGAGGCCGGAGAGGATCCACAGGTGGCTTTGCAGCCAGGCGAGCTGTTCGGCATCCATTACCTCGGGTGCCATGCTCTGGTACTGAATGCCGTGATAGGACATGATGGCAGGGGAGATGCAGCGCGCGATACCGGAATCGGCAAGATCGCCGTTTCCCAAGATGGGCTCGAACTCATGCAAAATGTCGAGACAAGGGCCCAGCAGCTTGTTGCTGACGTTCCACAGAGCTTGTAGGCCGCTGTCGCCTTCGGTTCGTTCGATGTCCAAGAGCGCATGGTGCAGCTGGGCGGTCTCGCGCGCAAAGGGCGGAATCCCCTGAACTTCAAAAGCATCTTGGGCCGCGCGCATCTGTTTGGCGGGCGAAATGATGACCTGCAGCATGGACTCTCCTCTGCCAAAAAAGAAGTTGCGGTGGAATACGGTCTGTTTTGGCCGTTTATGGGCCAGTTTAGTCCGTATTTCACCGCAACTGATGAAGGGTTGGTTAGGCGCGCTCGATGAAGGCCTTGTAGCCGCGATAGGCCTCGTAGATATCGGCCTTGTTGGCGACCTCCCACAGGGCATGCATGGACAGGACGGCAACACCGGAGTCGATGACGTTCATGCCATACTTGGCCATGATGTAGGCGATGGTGCCGCCGCCACCAGCGTTGACGCGGCCGAGCTCGCAGGTCTGGAAGTCCACGCCGGCCTCGTCCATGATGTCGCGGACGAGGGCCACGTACTCGGCATCGGCGTCGTTGGAGCCGCCCTTGCCGCGGCTGCCCGTGTACTTGTTAAAGCACAGGCCGCGACCCATAAAGGCCGCGTTCTTGGTCTCGAACTTGCCGGCATAGCCCGGGTCGAAGCCGGCGGACACGTCAGAGGAAAGCATGCGGCTGCGGGCGAGCGCGCGGCGCAGGGCCAGCGGGCTATCCTCGCCGGCGAGTGTCATGATCTCGGCGACGGTGTTCTCGAAGAAGCGGCTCGTCATGCCGGTGGCACCTACGGAACCGATTTCCTCCTTGTCGACGATGAGCGTGATGCTCGTGCGCTCCACGTTGGCGACGTTGATCTGGGCGAGCATGGACGGATAGGCGCAGACGCGGTCGTCGTGGCCATAGCCCAGAATCATAGAGCGGTCGAGGCCCATGTCGCGGGCGGGGCCGGCGGGCACGACCTCGATCTCGGCGGAGAGGAAGTCCTCCTCCTCGACGCCGTACCGCTCCTTAAGGATGTCCAGGAACATCTGCTTGACGGGCTCCTTGGGGGCGTCCTTGTCGTCCTCATCGAACTTGACGGGGCGGCCGCCCACGATCACGTCGAGGATCTCGGCGTCGACGGCGTCCTTGGCAGGCTTGGACATCTGCTCGCTCGAGAGGTGAATCAGCAGGTCGGAGATGGTAAAGACCGGGTCGTCCGCCTTGTCGCCGATGTTAATGTCGACGGTGGTACCGTCCTTTTTGCAGATGACGCCCACGAGTGCGAGCGGGGAGGCTACCCAGTGGTAGCTCTTGACGCCGCCGTAGTAGTGCGTGTCGAGGTAGGCCATGTCGCCGGCCTCGAAGGCGGGATTCTGCTTGAGGTCCAGGCGCGGCGAGTCCACGTGGGCGCCCAGGATGTTAAAGCCCTGCTCGAGCGGGGCGGTGCCCAGGTTGACGAGCATAAGGTCCTTGCCGTGGTTGGCGGCGTACACCTTGTCGCCTGCCTTGAGCTCGCGGCCCTCGGCGATCACGGCCTCCAGGTCGACGTATCCCGCCTCCTCGGCCATCTTGATGCCGGTCTTGACGCACAGGCGCTCGGTCTTGTTCTCGCTCAAAAACTGCTTATAGCCGCGGCAAAGCTCCTCGAGCTCCTCGACTTGCTGTGGCGTGTACTTTTTCCATGCGCAGGGACGCTCCATGACGCAGGCTCCTTTCGGATCGATCGTGCTGGTTAATGTACCGTGAGCCATCGTATCACGCGCGGCTGTCTCTTATACACATCTGACGCTGCCGACGATAAGGCTCGTGTAGA
>URLR01000015.1 GCA_900548815.1 uncultured Collinsella sp. | reverse complement strand
GCGGCTGATCCGGTTCCACCGGGCCGCGCGGCAAGGAGACATATTGCCAGACCGGGGGGCCCCGCGGGCGGGAATCTGGGCGTACACATTTCCTACACATCTTGGAATCCGACTAACGTTTGCCAGCCGTTACCTACCGCTCGCCGAGCATCTCTTTATATAAGGCAGTCTCATGGTTAAAGCGGATACGTCCCCCTAGCTAAAGCACAGCCAGCATCGAGCAACTCATCACGTTCTTCCACCGAGAACCCCTCGGCGTAGACGCGCACCACTGGTTCGGTCCCGCTAGGACGGACCAGCAGCCACGTGTCATCCTCGAATGCCAAACGCAAGCCATCCATATGACTAACGTTTTGCGGCACCTTGCCACAAATCGACTTCGGGTTTACGCCCGGCAGCAGGGTTCGTAACGTTTCGGCATCTTCGGCCTCAAGGCGCAAATCGCGTCGACCGTAACTCGTCTTACCAAAACTGTCCTCGAGTTGGTCGACCAGAACGCCCAAAGGCGCGTCCGTCTTTGCCATAAGCTCACACAGAATCAGACAGGCGAGGATTCCATCGCGCTCGGGCATATGCGCGGCGATGCCGATACCACCGGCTTCTTCGCCGCCCATGAGAACGCCGCCCTTCTTCATCTCTGCCGCTATATATTTGAAACCGACTGGCTTGACGGTCACGCGGCAGCCAAGCGCCTCGGCAATGCGACGCACGAGCGTCGAGCACGAAAGATTGACGACGACGCGCCCCTCCAAATTACGAAATTGAACCAAGTCGCCCAAAACGAGCGCCATGATCTGATGCGGATGTATATATCTGCCGCGCTCGTCAACCGCGCCGATACGATCGGCGTCGCCGTCGGTCACCAGGCCAGCGCAAGCTCCGTCCTCGATAACCGTGCGCTCGCAAGCGTCCACCCAAGGCTCAACGGGGTCGGGGCAGATATCTTCTTGGTCAGACGCCTGCCCGGCGTGAATCTCGTGCACCTCAACGCCAAGCTCGCGCAGCAAGTCGGCTAGATAGCCCCGGGCTGCGCCGCCCATGGGATCGACAACCACGCGCAGGTGCGCGTCGCGGATGGCTTCGGCATCGACAAACGATGCCACCGCCTGCATATAGTCAGGAATGATATCCGCGGTGCGATATTGCCCCTCGATCCCCATTGGCTCGGGAGCCATGGTCTCTTCGAGCTCTTCGATGACATCCTGGTTGGCGGTCGAGCCGTCACCCATGCGAATCTTGAGGCACAGATAACCCTGCGGATGATGGGACCCCGTCACCATGAGCGCGCCGCACGCCCCACCGTCATAAGCCGCCGCCCACGTAAGGGCAGGGGTCGGAACAGGTCGCGAAGCGAGCACGGCGTCCAGCCCGTGCGCTGCTAGCACGCCCGCCGCAAGCTCAGCGAACTCGCTCGCCAGGGGCCGGGTGTCGAACCCTATATATACCGTTTTGCCCGGATTGGTCTTTTGCCACAACTCGCCGACGGCATCGGCGATACGGGCAACGTTATCGGCAGTGAAGTCCTCATCGACGCGAGCGCGCCAACCGTCAGTTCCAAAATGAATTATCGCGCACACGCGCAGACACCTCACAGTGTTTGGATCATGGTACGCGTGAGGTATACCCGCAACACGCACTCAGCAACCTGCCGGCACCAGCATTCACCATTTGGGCAAATGCTGCCGAGGACATGCAAGCAATAAAAAAACCGCCCCGTATGGAGCGGTTTTGCCCTTTATATATCGAGCGCCTCGGCCATCGCTGCCGTAGTGATTGCCGTGGTTCCACAGCAACTGCCCACCATTGCGGCGCCGGCATGTCTCCATTCGATGCATGCGCGCGCGAAAGCTTCGGGATTCTCGTGCCATACGGGGCCATCCTGAGTCTGGACCGGATCGCCTACGTTGGGACGCACCGTAACGGGAGTAGTCGCCGATGCAACCATCCTGGGCACCGCCGCATTCGCGGCCGCAAGCGAACAGCAATTAACACCAACCGAGTTTGCGCCGTGTTTTTCGGCGTACAAAACGGCTGCCTCGATGTTGAGGCCATCGCCCAGCAGGTCGCCTTTATCGTCAACGACAAAACTCACTAGAACAGGCATGCCGTCGGCGGCATCTCGGGCGCCGGCAAGCATGGGCTGCAGATTACGGATAGACGTCACCGTCTCGATCAGCAGACCGTCAACACCAGCATTGAGCAAGGCGTGCGCCTGTTCGCGCGCAATGCCGCGGATTTCACGATACTCGACAGAGTCCTCGGCAAACCACTCAATACCGATCGGGCCCATCGAGCCCAGCAATAGCTGAGGGTGCGCCTGGCGGGCATCGTCGACGGCCCCGCGATTGACCTCCGCCACGGACGGCGCAATCTGGTCGTGCTTGAGGGCATAGCTCGATGCCTGAAAGGTATTGGTAATGAGCACCTGCGCGCCGGCGGCGACATACAAGCGATGGATACGAGAAACGGTCTGCGGCTCTGCCAGATTCCAAAACGCCGGTGGAATGTCGGCGGCATCGTACTCACTCAACAAAACACTGCCCATGGGGCCCTGCGCCAACAAGGTCTCGCTCGACAAGCGGCGCGCAAGCTCCTCGGCACCAAAGCGGTTGTAATAACTCGTATCCATATATATCCCGCTATTCCTCGACGCTGATTCCCTGCTTTTCGAGATAGGCGAGCCAGCGGCTCATCGTGTCCTCGGATAGCGCATGCTCCATCATGCAGGCCTCGGAATCGGCTCGCTCAAATTCGACACCGAGCTCCTGAACCAAAAACGTACGGATGAGGCGATGACGGTACCAGATAGCCGTGCCAACCTCGCGGCCGCGATCGGTCAGGATTACCTTGCCGTAGTGCGATTGCTCGACAAGCTCGGATGCCTTGAGCGCCGAAACCGCTTTATTGACCGATGCCTTGGAGACGCCAAGGCGCTGCGCGATGTCGACCGATCGCACGCCGTTGGTTTCCCCCTCTTCGCTTTCAATGCGAACCATGCACTCCAAGTAGTCTTCGTTCGCCACCGTCAGATGTAGTTCGCGCGAGCTAATTGTCGTATCCATGATCTTCCGTCCCTTCTGCATTCAATGGCTGATTCTACCCCATCCAAGCGTCGTGGTATGCCGTGGCATACCGTGCTAGAGTTCTTGTTGCACACGACGACCAAGATTGGAGCGGTCTTTATGGAAAACACCACCACGAGCCCCGATGTCCTCGAACGCTTTTTGCGCTACGTCCAGATCAACACGCAGTCCGAGGATGCAAACTGCGACCAGGTACCCTCGAGCGCCGTTCAGTTTGACCTTGCCAACGTGCTGGCTGAAGAGCTGCGCGAGCTTGGTGCGGAAGATGCCCACGTGACCGAGCACGCCTATGTCTGCGCGCATATCCCCGCAAGTGCGGGCGCTGAGGACAAGCCCGCCCTGGGCCTGATCGCCCATCTCGACACCACCGAAGTTGCACCGGGCGCCGGCGTGAAGCCGCACATCGTGCACTACGAAGGCGGCAACCTGGTCTGCGGCACGGTTGACGGTAAACCCGTTGCCATGAGTACCGCCAAGCTTCCCGCCCTGAATGACCTCGCGGGTGAGGACCTGGTCTGCAGCGACGGCACCACGCTGCTGGGCGCAGACGACAAGGCAGGCGTCGCCGAGATCATGTCGCTTGTCGCGCGTATCGCTCAGGACCCTTCTCTGCCCCATCCCGCACTCGGCATTTGCTTCTGCCCTGACGAGGAGATCGGCCACGGAGCCGAGCTGTTGGATATCGATGCCTTTGGCTGCAAGTACGCCTACACGGTCGACGGCGGCCCCATCGGCGAGCTGGAGTGGGAGTGCTTTAACGCCGCCGAGGCGACCGTCCGCTTTGAGGGCCAGTCCATCCACCCGGGCGACGCCAAGGGCCGTATGATCAACGCAGGCAATCTGTTCTGCGACTTCAACGCGTTGCTCCCCTACGCGCAGCGCCCGGAGTATACGGAAGGCTACGAGGGCTTTTATCACCTTGAGGGTGTATCTGCGACCGTCGATCACGCCACAGCGCGCTATATCGTCCGCGACCATGACGCCGCCAAGTTCCAGCAGAAACTCGACCTTATTGATGCCGCCGCCTCGATGCTCAACCAGCGTCTGGGTGAGGAGCGTGTGACGGTCGAGATTAAGCAGCAGTATCGAAATATGGCCGAGATCGTTCGTGACTATCCCGAGCTTATTGATGTTGCCAAGGAAGCCTACCTTGCCTGCGGCGTTGAGCCCCAAGTGCTGCCGATTCGCGGCGGCACCGACGGCGCGCAGCTGTCGTTCCGCGGTCTGCCCTGCCCCAACCTTTCCACCGGCGGCTATTGCTACCACGGCGTCAACGAGTTCGTCCCGGTCAGTTCGCTCGTCAAGATGACCGACGTGCTCCAGGAGCTCGTCGCCCGCTTTGCATAAGCCTGGCTGCATAAGCCCAAAAGACGAATCGCCCCGTCCTCAACCGAGAACGGGGCGATTTTTTTGCTGCAATGAGAACAGGTTGACGCACGCCAGCCTCTTGACGCAAGGAGTGTCCCAAACTGCCGGCACATAAGGAACGTCCCCAAGTGCCAAGTGCATCAAGAGTGTCCCCTTTGACCAGTCGTTTAAGAACGTCCCCAATGACTAACGTCGCAGGTTGAGGACGGGCAGCGAGCGGGTCGCATTTGAGACAAGGTGACGTGAAACGAAAGGGCGCTGACCTTCTGGTCGCGCCCTTGAAGTTGAACGTCAGATTGTCCAAATGCGGCCCGCGCAGCGTCAAGCGGTTACGCGGTTTGGTAAAACCGCGTAACTTAGTAGTTAGCTTCGTAGCCGTTGCCGTCGCCGGTGGGCTCTTCGTAGTAGTCCGAATCGCTCGAATCGCTTGAGTCATCGGAATCGTCAGAGCTGACCGATGAGGTTGCGGTACCGTTTGCGTAGTCGTCAGATGTGTTGTTGTTCAGGTCGCCGATCGTAGAGCTGGAACCGTCGGAAAGACCCATGGTGTTGGGACCCTTGGGATCCTTGCCGGCATCGACGCGCTCCATCATTTCCTTGAGCTCGTCCTCGTAGACAAAGACGTAGCTCACACCGTCGATCATGGTGCTGTCGTCGGCGTACGAGGGCAGGTTGGCCGAGTAGATACCGTCGACATCCATACCGCGCATGGCGTTGACCGTAGCCACGATATCCTGAACGCTCATATCGGTTACGAGCATATCGGACAGCGAATTAACCAGGCCAAAGATCTTCGTGGCATCGAAGTTATTGAGAATCTGGTTGGCAAGGGCGCCAAGCACCTGACGCTGGTGGCGCATGCGCGTGTAATCGCCGTCGGCATAGGTGTAGCGGCAGCGGGCATAGGTAAGGGCGGTGGCACCGTCCATATGCTGCTGGCCAGCGGTAATCTTAATATCCAGGTGCTCGGGGTCGTCAACATCATCGGTTGCGTTAATGTCGATACCGCCAACCGAATCAATCAGCGCCTGCATACCGTCGAAGCTGACCTCGGCATAGTGGGAAATCTGAACACCGCACAGCTCGTTGACCGCCTCGACCATGGCCTCGGCGCCGCCAACGGTATGGCAGGCGTTGATCTTCATGGTCTCGCCCTTGTACTCGACCTTGGTGTCGCGCGGAACGGAAATGAGCGTCGCCTGCTTTTGCGTGGGGTCGATGCGTGCCAGGATAATCGAGTCGGCACGATACGTATCCTCGCCCGGACGGCCGTCGGTGCCAAGAAGCAGCACGTAGAACGGATCCTTTGCCTCATCGGTGTCAACCAGAACCCGGCGCAGATTGTCGGTAATGACATTAGAATCGCCGAGCTTGCCCATAATGGTGGCAAACCACAGGCCGGCAGCGGTAGTAGCACTCAGCAGCACACCAAGCACGACAATGAGCGCGACGTGACGAATCGTGTGGCTACGACGACGTTGACGAGCGCGCTCGGAATAGCGAGCCACGTTATCGCGACTGTAGATCTTGGCCTGCGCACCAGTTGAGGGTCTTCGGGCGGTGGTATCCGCTAGGGGCTTTTTATTAAACATAGGCAACCTGTATTAGTAGATGACGGGATCGGGGACGGTAGCATGCTCGACATGCGCGCCAAGCGCCTGCAGCTTTTCGACAAACTGCTCGTAGCCGCGCTTGATGTGATGGATGGCCGAAACCTCGGTCGTCCCGTCGGCGATCAAGCCCGCTACGACGAGGGCCGCTCCGCCGCGCAGATCGGGCGAGGTAACCTGTGCACCCGAGAAGCCCTTGACGCCATGAATCATGGCATGATGGCTCTCGATACGAATGTCGGCACCCATGCGCACCAGCTCAGAGGCAAACATAAAGCGATTCTCGAAGATGTTTTCGGTAATAACGGAACTGCCATCGGCAAGGGCGGATAGTACCATAATCTGTGCCTGCATGTCGGTCGGGAAGCCGGGGAACGGAAGCGTCTGGATGTCGACCGGCTTGATGCGCTCGGCACGGTTCACATGGACGCCATCCTCGACGCGCTCGCAGTCGATACCCATGAGCTCCATCTTCTTGAGAACCATGCCCAAGTGAATGGGGCAAAAACCCGTGACGTCGACACCGCGATCGTCGGCCATCAGCGCACCGGCAACGATAAAGGTACCGGCCTCGATGCGGTCGCCCACCACGCGATGGGTAACGGGATGGAGCTCTTCCACGCCTTCGATAGTCACGACGGGCGTACCGGCGCCGACAATCTTGGCGCCCATCTCGTTGAGCATGTTAGCGAGATCGACGATCTCGGGCTCGCGGGCGGCATTA
This sequence comes from uncultured Collinsella sp., assembly GCA_900548815.1. Taxonomy (GTDB): domain Bacteria; phylum Actinomycetota; class Coriobacteriia; order Coriobacteriales; family Coriobacteriaceae; genus Collinsella. Next base: position 28,139 of record URLR01000015.1, on the reverse strand, counting down.
TCGATAACCGTGGTGCCCTGTGCGCGCACAGAGGCCATGATGAGGTTCTCGGTCGCACCGACGCTGGCGAACTCGAGCGTGACGGTGGTACCGCGCAGACCTTGGGGCGCATTAGCGTTGATGTAACCGTGGGCGGTATCGAACTCAACGCCCAGGGCCTCAAGACCAAGAATGTGCATATCGATCTTGCGAGCACCCAGGTTGCAGCCGCCCGGCATGGCAATTTTGGCGCGATGGAAGCGGCCCAGCAGGGGTCCCATGACGGCGGTGGAAGCGCGCATCTTGGCAACGAGCTCGTAGGGGGCCTCCCAAGAATCGACCTGAGAGGTATCAATCTCGAGCGTGTGCTCGTCGAGAACATCGATCGTAGCGCCCATGCCCTTGAGCACCTTGCCCATCACGTGGACATCGGAAATATCGGGCACGTTCTGCAGCGTCGTCTTGCCCGGCGCCAGAAGCGTTGCCGCCATGAGTTTGAGTGCGGAGTTCTTGGCGCCCGAAACGGGCACAGAGCCTCCGATGGCGTGGCCACCCTCAACGCGGATAATATCCAAGGTCTACCCTTTCAAAAAGCATGCCCGGGATGGCTGAGCCATCCCGGGCATGATGTGTTCGCAAATGGTCGAACGCTAAATCGTTTGACTATTGGGCAAGCTTGAGCTTACACCATGCGATTTCATTATAGAGGTAGGCGCGGCGTGCATCATCCTCCGACAAATTACCCAGCTTCTCTTCAAAACCTTGAATATCAGCTTTAAGCTTGTCGGCATCGACGGTCGCCAAATCGCAAGCGCGCTCGGCGAGAACGGTCACGACATCGTCCGCAACCTGGGCATAGCCGCCGGCCACGGCAAACGTGTGGTCAACAGTGCCCATGGCCTTATCGGAAACGCGAACGTAACCGCGGTCGATCGTGCAGATCTCGCTGGAGTGAGCAGGCAGGACGCCAAACTCGCCATCCGTGGACGGAATCGACACAAACGCAGCGTCGCCCTCATAGGCGCAGCTCACGGGGCACACGATGCGGATACGCATAACCTACTTCTCCCCCATCTTGCGGGCGCGCTCGCGCACGTCCTCAATCGTGGAAGCATAGCGGAAAGCCTGCTCGGGCAGGTCATCGGCCTTGCCATCGACAATCTCGGCGAAAGAGCGGACGGTATCCTCGACGCGGACGTAGACACCGGGGTTGCCGGTGAACTTCTCGGCGACGTGGAAGGACTGCGAGAGGAACTGCTGAATCTTACGGGCACGGTTGACCGTAAGGCGCTGCTCCTCGGACAGCTCGTCCATACCCAGAATTGCGATGATGTCCTGAAGGTCGGAGTACTCCTGCAGGAGCTCCTGGACCTTGACGGCGACACGGTAGTGCTCCTCGCCGACGATTGAGGGATCGAGAGCGTCGGAGGAAGATGCGAGCGGGTCGATAGCCGGGAACAGGCCGAGCGACGAAATGCTACGCGAAAGAACCGTGGTGGCGTCGAGGTGCGTAAACGTTGTGGCAGGCGCCGGGTCGGTCAGGTCGTCTGCGGGGACGTAGACAGCCTGGACGGAGGTAATGGAGCCCGTCTTGGTCGAGGTAATGCGCTCCTGGAGGTCGCCCATCTCGGTTGCCAGCGTGGGCTGGTAACCAACGGCGGACGGCATACGGCCCAGCAGTGCGGAAACCTCGGAACCTGCCTGGGAGAAGCGGAAGATGTTGTCGATGAACAGCAGAACGTCCTGGCCACGATCGCGGAAATACTCAGCGGTAGTAAGGCCGGCCAGACCGATGCGCAGACGCGCTCCGGGCGGCTCGTTCATCTGACCATAGACCAAGCAGGTCTTGTCGATAACGCCAGACTCGCTCATCTCGAGGAACAGGTCGGTGCCCTCGCGGGTACGCTCGCCGACGCCGGTGAACACCGAGGTGCCGCCGTGCTCCTGGGCGAGGTTGTTGATGAGCTCCTGAATCAGAACGGTCTTGCCGACGCCGGCGCCGCCGAACAGGCCCGTCTTGCCGCCACGGATGTAGGGCTCGAGCAGGTCGACAGCCTTGATGCCGGTCTCGAAGATCTCGGTCTTGGTGGTGAGCTCGTCGAAACGGGGCGCTGCATGGTGGATGGGGTAGAACTCCTCCACCTCGGGCATGGGCTTGCCGTCGACGGGCTTGCCCATGACGTTCCAAATGCGGCCGAGCGTCTTGGGACCAACGGGCATCTTCATGGGCTCACCGGTATCGGTGGCGATGAGGCCGCGCTGCAGGCCGTCGGTCGAGGACATGGCGACCGTGCGGACGACGCCGCCCGGAAGCTGGCTCTCGACCTCGAGGATCGTGCTCAGGTGACCGATCGGGGTCTCGGCCTCGACCGTGAGCGCGTTGTAGATCGGGGGCACCGCGCCGTCAAACTTGACGTCGACGACAGGGCCGATGATTCGCACGATGCGACCATCACCGGCAGTCGTCTTCTTGGTGGCTTCCTCGACCGCAAGCTTTACGGTGTTATTAGCCATTACTGTTCCTCCAATGCTGAGGCTCCGCCGACGATCTCGTTAATCTCGGTCGTGATCGAAGCCTGGCGCACGCGACTATACGTGCGGGTAAGGGTCGAGATGATCGCGGTGGCGTTTTCCGTCGCGGAGTGCATGGCCTTGCGGCGTGCACCCTGCTCGGCAGCCGCCGAATCGATCAGGGCCTGGTAGATGACCGTCAGGATATAAGACGGCACAAGCTTGCCGAGAACATGCTCGGGAGAGGGCACGAACTCGAACGTGGACGAGATGCGCTTAGGGGCGTCGGTCTCGTTCTTACGCGGACCGTGGGCCATAGCGATCATCTCGGGGTCGAGCGGCAACAGATGCTCGACGCGAAGCTCCTGATCCACGCGGTTCTTGGCGTGGTGGTAAACAAGCTCGACACGGTCAAGCTCACCGGCACGATACGCATCGCAAATATGAGAGGAGATCATGCGGGCCTGATTGAAATCGGGCTCAGAGGAGTTGCCCTCAAAGTGCATGACGACGTTTGCGCGGTCACGGAAATACGTGACCGGTTTGCGCCCACACGCGATGATCTCGCACTCGATGCCGTCGTTCGCCCAAGAAGCGGCGAGCTTTTCGGCCGTGCGCTCCACCGTCGTATTGAAACCGCCGGCAAGGCCGCGGTCCGAGGCAATAACGACAATCAGGCCATGCTTGACGCTCTCATGCTTCTGCAGCATGGGATCGGTGCCCGAACAGGAGGCGTCGCCGGCGACCGTCAACATGACGTCGGTCAGCGCCTCCTTATAGGGCTCGGCCTGCTTGGAGCGATCGAGGGCACGACGGATCTTGGCCGTAGAGACCATCTCCATCGTGCGCGTGATCTGCTTGGTCGTGGTAACCGAGGAGATTCGCTTCTTAATGTCGCGAAGGTTGGCCATGGGGCTTAGTTCTCCTCTGATCCAGAAACATCCGAATGGTGCTTGGCCATGAACTGCTGCTTGAAGTCGCCGATGACGCGCAAGAGCTCAGCCTTGGTGTCATCATCGATCTTCTTGGCGCGAACCTTGTCGAGCAGCGAGCCAAAGCCATTGTCCATGTACTCGATGAGCTCGGCACGGAAAGGCAGCACGTCGGCGATCTCCAGGTCATCCAGGAAGCCCTCGTTGCCAGCGAACAGCGTAACGATCTGCTCGCCAACCTCAAACGGCTTGTAACGCGGCTGCTTCAGGAGCTCGGTCATGCGGGCACCATGGGTCAGCTGCTTCTGAGTAGCCTCGTCGAGGTCGGAGCCGAACTGGGTAAAGCCAGCGAGCTCCTGATAGGAAGCGAGGTCCAGACGGAGGTTGCCGGCGACCTGCTTCATGGCCTTGGTCTGCGCATCGCCACCGACGCGGGACACGGAGATGCCCACGTCGACTGCCGGGCGCTGACCCTGGAAGAAGAGCTCGGACTGCAGGTAGATCTGACCATCGGTAATGGAAATGACGTTGGTCGGAATGTAGGCCGAGACGTCGCCGTCCTGGGTCTCGATGATCGGAAGAGCCGTCATGGAGCCGTAGCCGTTCTTCTTGGACATCTTGACGGCACGCTCGAGCAGGCGAGAGTGCAGGTAGAAGATGTCGCCAGGATAGGCCTCGCGTCCGGGCGGACGATGCAGCGTCAGCGACATCTGACGGTAGGCCACAGCCTGCTTGGACAGGTCGTCGTAGATGACGAGCACGTGGCCGCCGGGGTTGGTCTCGCTAGCGGGCTTGCCGTCCTCGCCGTTGTACATGAAGAACTCGCCGATAGCGGCACCGGCCATAGGCGCGATGTACTGCATAGGGGCGGAATCGGCAGCAGTGGCCGAAACGATGATGGTGTAGTCGAGCGCACCGTGCTGAGCGAGGGTCTCACGGATGTTGGCAACCGTGGAGGCCTTCTGGCCGATGGCGACGTAGATGCAGACCATGCCCTTGCCGCGCTGGTTGAGGATAGCGTCGATGGCGATGGCGGTCTTACCGGTCTTACGGTCGCCGATGATGAGCTCACGCTGACCGCGGCCAATAGGCACCATGGAGTCGATAGCGAGCAGACCGGTCTGAACCGGCTCGCACACCGGGGTACGATCGATGACGCCGGGAGCCTTGAACTCGATGGGGCGACGGTGCGTGGCGACGATGTCGCCCAGGCCGTCGATGGGCTGGCCGAGCGGATTGACGACGCGGCCGAGCATGGCACGGCTCACGGGGATATCCATAATGCGGCCAGTGGTGCGGCACTCGTCGCCTTCCTTGATGGAGTCGACGGCACCAAACAGAACGGCGCCGACCTCGTCACGGTCAAGGTTCTGGGCAAGGCCGAAGACGGTCTCACCGGTATCGGAGCTCTTGAACTCCAGAAGCTCGCCTGCCATGGCGCTCTTGAGGCCGGAGACGCGCGCGATGCCGTCGCCTACCTCGTCGACCGTTGAAACCTCATGCGTATCGACCGTCGCGGAGAGGCTCGTGAGCTGCTCCTGCAGTTTCTTGGCGATATCCTGGGCATTGAGGGTTTCGGACATTAGGCTTCACCTCCGTACGAATTAGCAGAGTTTGCGAGGGTCTCCTGCGCGATGCGCAGCTGCGTCTTGACGGAAATGTCACGACGCTCGCCGCGGGCCTCGAGCACCAGGCCGCCCACGATAGACGGGTCGACCTGCTCGATAAGGAATACCTTGCGGCCGAAGTCCTGCTCGCATTTCTTAGTGATGGTTTGACGCAGCTCGTCGTCGAGCGGGATCGCCGTGGTGACGGTCACGCCCACTACATCCTCGTCTTCCTCGGCAACATACTTAAAGGCAGCTGCCACCTTGGGAAGAAGGTCGAGCTGGTCGCGCTTGGACATGGTGTCGAGCACGGCGATGATCTCGGGGCTGGCAGAAGCCAAGCGCTCGACCATCTCGAGGTCCTCGAACACATGGTTCTCGGCCTTGGCGGCTTCCAAAAGGGAACGCGCGTAGGTCTCGAGCACCTTGTCCTGATAGCGGCTAGTCGGCATTCAGGCTACCTGCTTCCTGGATGTAGCGCTCGATGAGCTTCTTCTGCTCGGCATCGTCCTCGAGTGCCTCGCCCACGATCTTGGTGGCGACGGCAACGGACAGGTCGGCGATGGAGCTCGCGGCACCGGCGTAGATGGACTTGCGCTCGTCCTCGACGGTCGTATGGGCCTTGGCGATGATCTCCTCGGCCTCCTTGTGAGCAGCCTCGATGATACGGGCACGCTCGGACTCGGCGTCCTTACGGGCCTCGAGAACGATGTCGGCAGCCTGACGACGGGCGTCGGTGACGATCGAGTCGGACTCAGCGCGCTTGGCGATAGCCTCCTGCTTGGTCTTCTCGGCCTCGTCGAGGCTCTCCTCGATCTTCTTGCCGCGCTCCTCCATGGTTTTCATGATGCCCGGCAGGGCGACCTTGGCCAGCACGATCCAGATAATCAGGAAGGCGATAAGCGCCGGGATGAACTCCGCCATCTTAGGGATGAGGATGTCCGCACCGGCGGCGCCGTCCTCGGCGAACGCGGAAACCGGCATGAGCAGCGCGGCCGCGGACGCGGAGAGTGCGATCGCGCTCTTCTGGGATGAAAGATTCATACTTGACGCTCCGTGCTATTTAACGATCAGCGCGACAACGAAGCCGATCAGAGCCAGAGCCTCGCCGAAAGCGGAGCCCATGATGAAGACGGTGAACACGCGGCCCTGGACCTCAGGCTGACGGGCCATAGCACCCGTAGCACCCAGAGCAGACAGGCCGATAGCAAGACCAGCGCCGATAACACCGAGACCGTAACCGATAACTCCCACGATTCCTCCTTTGTCGTGCGTGTCTTATTTCACGCAGGATAACCTTTTTATAACTGCCGGGCTCCATGGGTACGGGCACCGGCGGTTTAACGAATTGCCTTACCTTTAAGGCACGAACGGAAGACTACTCCTCCTCCGCGACCTCCTCTGCCTCGGAGACATACACGGCGGTAAGGACCGTGAAGACGTAAGCCTGGATGGCGCCGACCACAAGCTCGATCGCATAGATCAGGATGAGGATGGCAAGCCAGGCCAGCGAAGGCAGGGCGCCGACGGCGTGGGCCGCGGAAACCTGCTGAAGCAGCGGCTGCATGAACATGCTCGCCATGATGGCGAACGAGCCCATGACCACGTGTCCTGCGAACATGTTGCAGAACAGACGGACGGCAAGCGTGATGAGGCGCAGGAAGGTCGAGAAAAGCTCGACGACCCACACGAGCACGTTCATCGGGAAGCTCACGCCCTGCGGGGCGAGGCTCTTGATGTAGCCGATCACGCCGTGAGCCTTGCATCCGTAGTAGATGAAGTACACGAAGGCGAAAATGGCGAGTGCGGCAGTGGAGCCGATTGCGCCGGTGCCGGGCTTCATTCCCGGGATCAGGCCGATCATGTTATTGATCAGGATGAACAGGAAAAGCGAGCACAGGAACGGGAAGTGCTTCTTCCAGTTCTCACCCACGACACCCTTGCCGATATCGTTCTCGACGTACTCGATGATGTACTCGAAACCGTTGACGAAGAAGCCCTTGGGAACCAGGGTCTGCTTCTTCTTGAACACGGCTAGGACGATCAGGAGCACGATCGTGGAGACGATCAGCCAAAACGAGTACTGCGTGATGCCGCAGCTCAGATCGCCCACGACAGGGGTGGAGCTGAACTCGCTGACCAGATGATTAATCTCATCAGGCAGCTTTTCAAAAATTTCCACGACTTACCTTTCGACCTCATGAGGATCTCGCAGCGCCTTGGCGACGCGAACCGCGCAGGCGGCCATAAAGGCCACGAAGCCGATCGCCTCGCCCAGGAGGAACATGCGAAATGCCTCTCCGAACAACACAAACACAACCAAGGTAAAGACGAGCAGAGCGATTGCCGAGACCGCCAGACTCACCATACCCTTGAGCATGTCCGCATTCTGCTTATCGTCAAGAACCGGCTTGAGCGTAAAGACAAAGGGAAGGAAGGCAATCGCGCCCGCGATGGCGCCTGCAACGATAGCGAGCAGATCGGCTATCTGAAACACTGGCGTCCTCACTTTCCTTTTTTATCGCCTCACAGGACAGTTCCCGCCAAACATTGGTGACTATTGTACGAGCCAATCGCTAAAGTACAACCGAAAAAGCATCGGTTAATACGCACCTGTTCGTTTTCTTAAGACCTTCTTTATGCCGCAGGTACGGTAATACGTTTTTCTCGAACCCCTCAGCGCAAAACGTCCGTTAACAGGAGTGCGCGTGGACGTCTTTTGCTCGCCCGCGCGCACCATTTCTTCGTATTTTCGACGTTAGCCGGTATGGCTCAGAGATTACAGCGTGCCGTAGATGCGGTCGCCGGCGTCGCCGAGGCCGGGAACGATGTAGGCAGCCTCGTTGAGATGGTCGTCGATGGCGCAGGTATAGATATGCACATCAGGATCCTTCTCAGTCAGCGACTTGAGGCCCTCGGGCGCGGCGACGATGCACAGCATGCGGATGTCCTTGACACCGCGCTCGCGCAGGTAGCTGATGGCCATCTCGGCCGAACCGCCCGTGGCAAGCATGGGGTCGACGACCAGGCAGATGCGCTGGTCGATATCCTTGGGCATCTTGCAGTAATACTCGTGCGGCTCGTGGGTGACCTCGTCGCGCTCCATGCCGATGTGGCCCACGCGAGCGGAGGGCACCAGGTCGAGGATGCCGTCGACCATGCCAAGGCCCGCACGCAGGATGGGCACGATGGCGAGTTTCTTGCCGGCAAGCTGTTTGAACGTGGCGGTAGTGATGGGGGTCTCGACCTCGACGTCTTCCATGGGCAGGTCGCGCATGGCCTCGTAGCCGTCAAAAAGTGCGAGTTCGCGCACGAGCTGGCGGAACTGGTTGGTGCCGGTGTTTTTGTCGCGCAGGATCGACAGCTTGTGCTGGACGAGCGGGTGGTCGACAAGCGTCACACGGGACGCGTCGTAGGTGACGGTCATGGGTTGATTGCCCCTTTCGTTGCGGCCGCAAAACGACCTTGCTGACAAGGCGCGAAGCAATGTTGCCGCCGCACGCCATGCATTAGTTTAGCGGTTTGTTATATCGAGCAGCCCATCACAGCCCTACTGTGCGATGCTGAGCGAGCGCCTGACTGCATCACGCCAGCCCGCAAGGTTTTGCTCGCGGCGCTCGGCGGACATGTGGGGAAGGAAGGTCCTAACGATCTGGGCATTTTGCTCCAGTTCTTCCAGGTCTTCCCAATAGCCGACGGCAAGACCCGCCAAGTACGCGGCACCGATTGCCGTGGTCTCCACCGTCTCGCATTGCAGCACGGGGATATCCAGCAGGTCGGCCTGGAATTGCATGATGAACTCGTTGCGTGAGGCGCCGCCATCGACGGACAGGCGCTCAATCGAAAGTCCCACGTCCTGCTCCATGGCGCGCAGCACGTCATAACTCTGGTAGGCCATGGACTCGCAGGCCGCACGCACAATGGTCGCGCGACTCGAGGCACCGGTCAGGCCGCACACGATACCGCGGGCACGCGGGTCCCACCAGGGAGCGCCCAGACCCGCAAAGGCGGGGACGAAGTAGCAGCCCTCGTTGTCGTTGATCGAAGCGGCGAGTTGCGCGGACTCGCTCACACTCGAGATGATGCCCATGTTGTTGCGCAGCCAGTTCATGGTTGAGCCGGCGGCAAAGATAGAACCCTCGAGCGCATAGCTGATCTTGCCGTCCGCGGCGATACCGATCGTGGAGACCAGACCGTTCTTGGATTCGACGACCTCGTCGCCGGTGTTCATGAGCATAAAGCAACCCGTGCCATAGGTGTTTTTGGTCTGGCCGGGATAGAAGCAGCAGTGGCCGAACAGCGACGCCTGCTGATCGCCCGCCACGCCCATGATGGGCGGCATGTTGGTCATGATGTCGCTCGCGACGCGGCCGTAGTCGCCCGAGCTCCAACGAACCTCGGGCATCATGGAACGTGGAACGTCAAAGAGCGCCAGCAGGTCGTCGTCCCAATCGAGCGTATGGATATTAAAGAGCGCCGTGCGGCTGGCATTGGTGTAGTCGGTGGCAAAGACCTGACTGCCGGTGAGGTTGTAGATGAGCCAGGTGTCGATGGTGCCGAACATGAGGTCGCCCGCCGCCGCGCTCTCACGCGCACCGTCGACGTTGTCGAGGATCCACTGCACCTTGGAAGCCGAGAAATACGGATCGAGCGTGAGTCCCGTGCGGGAGCGCACCAGCTCTTCTGCGCCCCGCTCAACCAGCTCGTCGATCAGAGGTGCGGTGCGACGGCATTGCCACACGATGGCGTTATAGATGGGTTGGCCGCTTATGCGGTCCCACACCACCGTGGTCTCGCGCTGGTTGGAGATACCGATGGCGGCGATGCGGTCAGAATGGATGCCGCTCTTAAACTGGACCTCCATCATCACGCCGATCTGGCTGGCAAGCACCTCCATGGGGTCTTGCTCTATCCAACCGGGACGCGGGAAGCTGGTTTTGACGCTACGACGTGCCTGCGCGACGATGCAGCCGTACTCGTCGACGATGGTCGCAAGTACCGAGGTGGTGCCGCAGTCGAGCGCCATGATGTAGGAACCGCCAAAGTTAAACGAGGCATCTTCCATGCCCAGGCTGCCCAGATTCAACGACATCGCTTACACCTTTCTATTGCATCGGGTCGGACAGGACCCGTTCGATCTCTGATGCGGGAAGTGCGCCTTGGCGCAGGATCTGGAGCCCGCCGTGCTGGAACGACACGATGGTCGAGGCGTCGCGACACGGGGTCTCGCCGGCGTCGACGGCAACATCGACCCCCTCCAGGATGCGACCTTCGACGGCGGCAAAGCTTGCCGGCGAGGGCGCGCCGTGTGTGTTGGCGCTCGTGCAGGCAAGGGGACTGCCGCAGGCGCGGATGAGCGCTTGGACCACGGGAGAGGCCGAAGCGCGCAGGGCCACGGTGTCGTCGGCAGCACGCATAAAGGTCGGCACGCAGGGAGCCGCCTTGACCACGATAGTCAGGGCTCCCGGCCAGCATCGTCGCGCAAGTACGCGGGCATCTTCCGGGATATCCACGCCATAGCGGTCGAGCGCCTCGACGCCATCGACCAGCCAAGCGACGGTTTGCGTGAGCTCACGTTGCTTGAGAGTGAAGATACGGCGATAGCCGGTGCCGAGCGCAGGAACTGCGGCGCCATTGACGGCAGCCTGCGGATCGCGCGGCCACGATGGGAATTCGCTTGTATCTTGGGGCACGGCGTCCGAGAAGGCGTTGACTGCCACGGCGACACCGTAGACGGTCTCGGTCGGAATCAAGGCCAGGCCGCCGCGGCCGAGCACCTCGGCCGTGCGCTCGACGGCAAGCCGATGCGGCTCGCGCGTTCCCTCGTATACCCGATAGACCGTCTGCATGTGTATGCCAGCCCCTTACGCTCCGGTGCAAGTTTGTTTACTGTGGGGCATTCTCGCACGAAACATTCAACCTATTTGCCCAGAGCGCATGTTGGTTTGGTGAGCGGCTCTAGTAGTCGGTGAAAGTGAGGGGGTTAATTGAAGATTTTTAGCGCGCAAGCGTAACGGTACGATCGGGAAACTCGATGCTTGCAACCAGTTTTCCGCCGAGGCTCTCTGCGTACCTGCTCAGCGTGTCGAGCCTCATCGAACCCAACTCCCCACGCTCGAGCTCGGATACACGTTTTTGAGAAACGCCCATCGACTGGGCGACCGACGCCTGTGTTAGATCTTTTAACCTGCGAATCTGAGCAAGCTTATAGGCTTCGATACGATCGCGAGTCCTCTCCTGCTCGGCGGTAATGGAGTCGCGTGTTATCCCGCGAGATTCCATATACTCATGCAGTTCCATCTCGATCGAGCCTCCTTACGTGGCGACGGTATATTTGCTCGGCCCTTGGAATGTTGATCGCATACCAACCGTTCCATTTTGCCCTTGACGATCCCGCTCGCGACTTATCACCCGCCAATAGCAATACCGCCTGGCGCTTGGGGTCAAAGGCGAAGAGGATGCGAATCACCTGCCCACCACACGACGTCACTCTCAGCTCCTTTAAATGATGAAGCTTCGAGCCCTTTACGCGGTCAACCAGCGGACGACCAAGGCTGGGACCTTCCTTCTCGAGCACCAAAAGGTCTGCATAAATCTGCTTCAGCGTAGCTTCATCCTGCTCATCAAGCCAAGGTTCAATGTAATCAAGCACGATACGGTACCGATGCAGCTGATTTGACATACCTTTCTCCTTCTATAGTAGAAGTTTTACGGTATATTGCAAGGACAAACTTGCGCAAATGTCTATTTATTCAGCTTAAATACGCTGTTTGGGCTCGGTGACGATGGCTCGGACGATGCGGGGGCGATCGGTGAGGTCGTGGACGATACGCACGTCCGAAAGGCCTGCCTGGCGACAGAGCTCGGCCGCGGCATCGAGGGCACCCTCGTAGAGCTCGCAGGCAAACAGGCCGCCGGCGCGCAACATGTAAGGCGCCGCATTGAGCAGGCGGCGGAAGATATCGAGGCCGTCGGCGCCGCCCTCGAGCGCCAGGTCGGGCTCAAAGTCCTTGACCTCGTGCGGCAGCGAACGCATGACGCCGGTCGGGATGTAAGGTGGGTTGGAGACGAGCACGTCGAAGGTGCCCCACTCTTCGCGGGGAATGGAACTCACCAGGTTGGTGAGGCTAAAGGCAACCTCATCTGCCGTGAGGCCGAGGGCGTCGCGGTTTTTGGTGGCCAGATCGATGGCGCGCGGCTCGATATCGGTGGCGGTGCAGGTAACGTGGCCGCGGCGCTCCCAGGCAAGGGAGAGCGAAATGCAGCCCGTGCCGCAGCCGACCTCGAGAACGCGGGCAGTGCAGGGCTCGGCTGAGGCAGGCGCAGCGGCATCCTGAGCTGAAGCCGTCTCCTGGCCGGCACCCTCGATGGCGATGCCGTATTCGTCGAGCTCGGGCTCGGCGGCTTCCGCGGCGTCGGCTTCTGCTGCCTGCGCGGCGGCTTCCTCGGCCTCGCGGTCGGCCAGCTCCTCGGCATAGGCACGGCTGCCCAGCACGTCGCTGCCTAGTGCCGCCTCATCGGCGGCCGTCAGGTTAGCGGCACGGCGCTCGGCAGTCGCGCGCTCGTCGGCCAGCGCCGCCTCGGCTTTGCGGGCCTCTTCGACCTCATCGTTCCAAGGCAGCTCAACACGCTGACGGGCAGCAGCCTCGGGGCTCAGCACCTCGGCATCCAGATAATTGAGGACTTCCTCGACGAGCATCTCGGTCTCGGGGCGCGGAATGAGCACACCGGGGGCGCACGCGACGTCGATCATGCGAAACTGCGTGCTGCCGGTGATGTATTGCAGCGGCTCGCCCTTAGCGCGGCGGACAACGGCCGCATGCATGGTCTCGAGCTGGGCCGCGTTAAGCGTCTCGTCCATACGCATATATAGGTCAATGCGCGCCAGGCCCGTGGCGGCGCACAGCAGCCACTCGGCAGAAAGACGGGGGTGCTCCTCGCCGCGCTCGGCCAGGTACTCCTTGGTCCACTCGAGACAACGCTTGATGGTCCAGATCTCGTTTGCCATGGGGCCCTCCCCTCTTAAGCGCCGGACGGCGCGCGAATGTCGGAGCAGATTGTACGCGAGGCCAGCGCTTGGCAAGGGACGATTGAAGGCGATTATCGAGAATCAGCCCAGAATTTTGCTTGAAGTCTGCCCGAGGTGTTCATTCGTCGACGTCTAAATCTGCATCCGTCAAGTTTTTGGCAAGGTTGACCCAAAACTGACCAATATCTAACCAAGAACTTGCCAAATCACTTGACGCGCGACGCATCAAAAAATGACACGCGACTTCTTGGACGATTTTTTGAGCATTATTTTCGATAGCAGATGAATGCCGCTAATTTCTTTGAGCAGGTAGCCGGCTTAATGGCCATCAAAGCCGATTAAATAACATCTCAAAGCAATGTGCCCAACCTAGTCATTTAAGAACGTCCCCAATGACTACATCCAAGGCGCCGCAGGTAGAGGACGGACAGCGAAAACGCCCCTAAGCGAGCAAGGTGACGTGAAAGAGGAGGGAAGCGTACTTCGGTACGCGACCGACGATTGAACGTCAGATTGCCGCTTAGGGGCGTTTGCAGCGTCGAGCAGTTACGGCGTTTGGTAAAACGCCGTAACTTAAACGGCCTGTGCCAGCTTCTCGGCTCGCTCGGCGGCGGCAAGCGCCTCGATGACAGTGCCGAGCTGATCGCCCAGAAGGACGCCGTTATAAGTGGAGTTGAAGCCGATACGGTGATCGGTCACGCGGTCCTGGGGCTGGTTGTAAGTACGGATCTTCTCGGAACGGTTGCCGTGGCCGATCTGGCTCTGGCGCTCGGCACCAAGCTCGGCCTGCTGCTTCTCGAGTTCCATCTCATACAGACGGGCGCGCAGCATCTGCATGCAGACCTCGCGGTTCTGGATCTGGGAACGCTGCTCCTGCGACTGCACCACGGTGTTGGTGGGCAGGTGGGTGATGCGCACGGCGGAGTAGGTGGTGTTAACGCACTGACCGCCAGGGCCGGAGGCGCAGTAGGTGTCGATGCGCAGGTCGGACTGGTTGATCTGAACGTCGATCTCCTCGGCCTCGGGAAGCACGGCGACGGTCGCCGTGGAGGTCTGAATGCGGCCCTGGGACTCGGTCTTGGGAACGCGCTGGACGCGGTGCACGCCGGACTCGAACTTCATGACGGAGTAGACGCGGTCGCCCTCGACCTTGAACTCGATGGACTTAAAGCCGCCTGCCTCGCTGGGGCTGGAATCGAGCACGGTGGTCTTCCAGCCGCGCGATTCGCAGAAGCGCTGGTACATCTTGTACAAGTCGCCGGCGAAGATGGCTGCCTCGTCGCCACCGGCGGCGGAGCGAATCTCGACGATGGTGTTCTTGTCGTCGTTGGGGTCACTCGGGATGAGCATGTACTTGATGTCTTCCTCGAGCTGGGGAAGCTTTTCCTCGTTCTCGGAGATGTCCATCTGGAGCATCTCCTTCTCGTCCGCATCGCTGGTGTCGCGGAGCATCTCCTTGGCGGCCTCGATGTCATCGAGCGCGCCGATGTACTCGCGCGAGGCGGCGATGAGGTCGGACTGGTGCGCGTACTCCTTGTTGAGACGCGTGAACTCCTTGATATCGGAGGCGACGGCCGGGTCAGAAAGCTTCTTCTCGAGCTCCTCGTAGGCCTTGATGATCTTTTCGAGCTTGTCGCGCATGGCGGGACTCCTTTATGTGCGTGAAGGCGAAAATCGGCAGAGTTGATGGGGCGCGCGGCGCCACTGCGGGGGTAAGCCCAGCTAGAACATGTCGATCTTCAGATACATGCGCATCCCTTCACGTATGGGGTACATAGTTGCGGTCTAACCCATATATGATAGCGTGCGCAGGCAAACCTGCATATAACCCGCACGGAATGCGACAAAGGGTCAGTCTCTTTCCTTGAATACAACTTCATCCGAACGCCTCCCGCATTCATCCGCACATATACGGATAAATTTGGGAATCCGATACCCTGAGGGCCGGATCGGCCGGCCCCGGGAGATCGGAGGACGCCATGTCCGGAAAGGGCGGGAAGGGCGCCGCGAGGGCGGTCCCGAGGACCCACGGCAGGCTCACCGGGTACGAGCGGGACACGGTCCAGAGGATGCTGAAGCGCAGGGTTCGCTCGGCCACTTCCTCGAGAGGTTCAAGGGCGTATCGACCCGCAGGCTCCACAGCTGCCTGATGTGGTTCAGATGGCTGCGCGAGGCCGCACGCGTCGGGGACAGGACGTCGCTCATGCGCGAGCAGCTCGACGACGGGCGCTACGAAAAGATCCGGAAGAAGATGATGGAGCCGGAGTACGAGTTCCATCTGGAGCCGGACGTGCAAACGGCGGGTTAACATAGCCTTTCACCAAAAAGGGCGAGCGGCCGCGCCCTGCGACCACCCGCCCTCAATCAAAGCCCTTCTCGGCCGCCGTAGCTACCGGTTCCGGCGCCGCAGGATAACGCCTGCGGCGATCAGCACCACCGCGCCGCCCGCGATGCCACCCAGGGCCATCGGCGACAAGCTGGTATCGCCCGTATACGGCAGACCCGGCTTCTCCTCCTTCGGCACCGGTGACTTGCTCGGCGGATTGGTGGGCGGCTCCGTCGGCGGGGTGGTCGGCGGCGTGTACGTGTTCTTGAACACCGGCGCCACGTCGCCATCATAGGTTACCGTCGCCACCAGATGGCCCGCACCGTCGTCCGTCACCGTCACCGTTACCCGGTGCTCGGCCGCGTCGTACGTCACGTTCTTCTGACCGTCGTCCACCTCGGAGATGCTGTAGGCGTACGTTCCGGGCTTGTCGTACGAGATCGCCTCGAAGCCCACCGTGCCGTCCGCCGCGTTCTTTGCAGTCTGCAGCACCTTGCCGTCGGCATCCTTCAGCTGGAAGGAGAACTGCCCTTCCTTAAGGTCTTCGCCGCTCAGCACCTTGGAGGCCCCCAGCTTCACCTCAGTCGCGGCCGGCGCGTAGCTGTTGCTGAATGCCACCGCATCCGCAGCCTTGCCGCCCTTGCTGTAGGCAACCTGCGTCTCCAGCGCGTGCGTCTCCGCATGCTCCGTCACCGTCACCGTCGCGGTAAAGACCGTCGTGTCGTAGGTGACGCCGTTCGCCGTCGCCCCTGCCCGCTCGGACACGGTGTAGACGTACGTCCCCACCTTGTCCAGCTGCAGCGGCGCGAAGCCGAACGTGCCGTCGGCACCGTTCTGCACCGTCTGCACCACGTTACCGTCGGCGTCCTTCAGGTCGAAGGAGAACTCACCCTCGGCCAGGTCGCGGCCGGTCAGGGCCTTCGTTCCGGTAATCGTCGCCGTCGTTGCCGTCGGCGTGTAGGTGTTGGTGAAGGTCAGATCCGCAGCCGTCTTGTTCGCCGTCGCGATCAGCTGGCCGCTGCCGTCGTCGGTCACGCTCACCGTCACATCCAACACCGCATCGCTGTAAGTGATGGTGGCATCTTGGCCCGCAACCTCCTTCACCTGGTACTCATGTGAACCAGTCGCAGTGTACGAGATGGCCTTGAAGGTAAACGCCTTACCCACGTTCGTGGTCCGGTCGATCACCTGCCCCGTGGCCACGTCAATCAGCGCGAACGTGAACTCGCCATCGGCGGGCGTCCGCGTGGTGGCCGGGTCGGCATTCTTAAGCACCTTGGTGCCAGAGATCTGGTAGGAGGTCTGGCCCGGCTGGTAGCTGTTCGCAAACGTCATGGTTCCGGGCGAGACGCCGTTCTCGGTACCCTCGCTCGGCTTCACCGTGGAGCTCTCTACCACCAGCTTGCCGTCGTTGTTGTCCTTCACCACGTAAGTCAGGGTGTACGTCTTGCCGGTGTAAGTCACGCCCGGCACGCCCGGCGCGTCGACCGTCGGCTGCACCTCGCGGACCGTGTAGGTAAAGGTGCCCGCATGGTCGAAGGTCAGCTTGTCGAAGGCAACCTTGCCGTCGGCATCGTTCTTCTGGGTCTGGATCACCGAGCCGTCAGACCCCATCAGCTCGAAGGCGAAGTCTCCCTCCTTTAGCTGATAGCTGCCGTCCTGCACGTTAACGCTCTTGGTGAGGGCGATCGCACCGGAGTCCGTCGCCTTTGCCTCGTAGGTGTTGGTGAAGGTAGGCTTCGTGACATTCGCGCCGTCGTAGGCGACGCTCGCCTGCAGCGTGCCGGCATTGTCCGCAACCGTCACCACGGCATGGTGCACCGCGGCGTCGTAGGTCACGCAGGCCAGATCGCCCTTCCGCTCAACTATGGTGTACTCGTGCGTACCCGGCTTCGCGTAGGAGAAGGCATCGAAGTTAACGCTTCCGTCCGCGCCGTTGGTCGCGGTCCGGACGGGCTCGGCCCCGGCAAGCTGCTCAGCCGTCAGGTTGCCCTCGTACACATCGAAGGTGAACTCGCCGCCCTTGAGTACGATCGGCGTGTTGTCGTCCTTCTTCACGTAGCTCTTCTGCGCACCGAGGGCCAGGCCGGTCGCGGCCGGCTGGTAGATGTTGGTGAAGGTCTCCGGGCCTGATGTGCTCGTCACGATCGCCTTCGCATTCAGTGCTCCGTTCCCGCCGTCTGTGACCGTCACCGTATAGGTGAGGGCATGATTGTCGTAAACCATGCCGGCCTCCGCGCCCGGCTGCTCCGCGATGGTGTAGGTAAAGTCCTTGCTCGCGGCGCCGCCCAGGTCGGCGAGCTTGAAGTCGCGCGTGAACTTCACCGTGCCATCGGCCTTGTTCATCGTGGTGTCGAGCACCTTGCCGGCAGCGTCCTTCAGGTCGAAGGTGAACTCGCCGTCCGCAGGCTTCGTCGTGTGATCGAAGCCGTCCGCAACCTTGATGGTCTTGGTCGCCGTCAGGGTTACGGAACCCTTTGCGTCGTAGGTGTTGTTGAAGGTGGGAGCCGTAGCGACACCGTCATAGGTGACGGTCGCCTTCGCCTTGTTGTTGTCGCCCTGGTCCTGCTCTACCTTGACGTGGACCTTGACTTCCTTGGCGTCGTAGAGCACGCCGTCAACGGTCTGGCCGGCTTTCTCCTCCTTGAGCGTGTAGTCGTACTCGCCCAGGTTCAGGTTCTTGACGGCCAGCTTGACCTTGCCGCCCCGGTCGTTGGTGCCCTTGGCGACCTCATTGCCGGCCTGGTCGTACAGGCCGAAGGCGAACGCGCCGTCCGTCAGTGCCTTGCCCGCGAGGGTCTTCGTGGCCTCGACGGCAACGTCCGTCGTCGGCTTCGCGTTGGTGAAGGTCGGCACGGCCTTATCGCCGCCGTAGGTGGCGACCGCCTTTAGCTCGCCCTTCTCATCGGTGACCTTGACGTGGACCTTGACTTCCTTGGCGTCGTAGACCACGCCGTCAACGGTCTGGCCGGCTTTCTCCTCCTTGATGGTGTAGTCGTGATCGCCCGGCGTGTCGTAGCCGATTGCCTGGAAGGTGACCTTGCCGCCCTTGTCATTCTGGACGGTCTGGACCACGCTGCCGTCCTTGTCGAGCAGCTGGAACGTGAAGTCGCCCCCTGCGAGGTCGCCGCCCGTGAAGCGCTTCGTCGCCTTGAGCGTTACCGAGGTCTCCTTCGGGTGGTACGTGTTCATGAAGGTCTGCGAGTTGTCTCCACTCGTTACCTGCGGTGTGGCCCTCAGCGTGCCGGTGCCATCGTCCGCGACCGTCACCTTGTAGATGAGCGCATGGGTGTCGTAGAGCATGCCCGGCTCCGTGCCCGGCTTCTCCGCGATGGTGTAGGTAAAGTCCTTGCTCGCGGCGCCGTCCAGGTCGGAGAGCTCGAAGTCGCGCGTGAACTTCACCGTGCCATCGGCCTTGTTCGTCGCAGTGTCGAGCACGTTGCCGGCGGCATCCTTCAGGTCGAAGGTGTACTCGCCGCCCTTCAGCTTGGTGTCGTGCGTGAAGCCCGGCGCGACCGCAACGACCTTGGTCGCCGTCAGCTCCGCGAAGCCCTTTGCGGTATAGGTGTTCTTGAAGGTGGGGGCATCCGTCTTGCCGTCGTCGTAGGTGACGCTCGCCTCCAGCTTGCCGGCGTTGTCCACGACCGTCACCACGGCATGGTGCACCGTAGCGTCGTAGGTCACGTGGGACAGGTCGCCCTTCTGCTCCGCGACGGTGTATTTGTGCTCGCCGGCCTTGGTGTAGTCGATGGCCGGGAAGGTAACGGTGCCGTCCTCGCCGTTCTCAGCGGTCCGGATGGGTTGCTTGCCCTTCAGCTGCTCAGCCGTCAAATCGCCCTTGTACAGGTTGAAGGTGAACTCGCCGCCCTTGAGCGCAGCCGGCGTGCTGTCGGACTTCACATAGGTCTTCTTCGCCGCGAGCGCCACCGAGGTCTCGGCGGGCTGATACGTGTTCTCGAAGGTCGGGGCATCGTTCTTGCCGTCGTAAGTGACGGTCGCCTTCGCCTTGCCACCCTCCGCCTTCACCGAGACGTGAACCTTCACCGCCTTGGTGTCGTAGGTGATAGTCGGATCGGCACCGACGTTCTCCTCCTTGAGTATGTAGTCGTACTCGCCGATGGTCAGACCGGTGAGAGCAAAATTGATCTTGCCATCCTTGTCGTTCTGGGCGAGCTGGACGGGATTACCCGTGGACGCGTCGCCTTGGTACAGGCCGAAGTTGAACGCGCCTTCCGTCAGGTCCTTGCCCGTGAGGGTCTTCTTTGCCTCGATGGTTGCATCGGCCGTCGGCTTCGCGTTGGTGAAGGTCGGCACAGCCTCATCGCCGTCGTAGGTAGCGGTTGCGTCCAGCGTGCCGTTCTTGTTATCGGTGACGCTGACCTTGACCTTCACTTTCTGACCGTCGTAGACGATGGTCTGGTCGTTACCGGTAACTTCCTTGATGGTGTACTCGTAGTCACCGGACTCGGTGTAGTTGATGGGCTGGAAGGTAATGTTGCCGTTTTTGTCGTTTGTGCCGGTCTCAATGGGCGTGCCTTCCGTCTTGTCACCCTTGTACAGAGCGAACGAGAAGTCGTTCCCCGCGAGCGCACCGCCCGTAAAGCGTTTCTTCGCCGCCAGGGTCACGGAACCCTTCGCGGCATAGCTGTTGGTAAAGGTGACGAGGTTCACCTTGCCGTTCTTGACCTCAAGCGTCTCGCTCTTGTCATCGCCGTCCTTTTCCACCGCCACGCCTGTGACAGTCAGCTTGGCATTCTTGTCCTCAACCTTCACCGTGACGGTGTAGGTGGAATCGTCCATCGTCCAACCGGCGTTCTGCACACCAGTCGTATTAGGATCGTCATCTTCCCCGTGGGCCTCGGTGAGCGTAAACGTGTAGTCGCCTGCCTTGTTGAATTGCATGCCGGAGAAGCTGAGGGGCTGACCGTCCTTGCTGGTGATCTTCCCCTCCGTGGTCTTGGACTCCGAGGATGTGTCGCCCTTCAGGCCGTCAGCCTTCAGATCGCCGGCGGCAATCTTATCCTTCGTCTCCGACGTGGCAGTCAGCGTGAACGAGAACTTCTTGTCCGTGCTCTCGGTGCCGGAAATCTTCTTCGTTACCTGCGGGGTCAGCTCGTCGCTGGCGACCGTCTTGTAGCTGTTCTCGAACGGAATAGTCGCCGTGTTGTCCTCGAGCGAGGCGCCGGGGGCAAACTTACGGTAATCGACCCTCTTGCCATCACTGTTCAGAACCGTCGTCTCGACTTTCAGTGTGCCGTCGCCGTTGTCGGACACTGCGATCTTGACGGTATAGACCGTCTTGTCGTAGGTGTAGCCGGCGGGGACGGGCTTCGGCACGTTCTCTTCCACCCTGTATTGGTAGACGTTGGCGCGGCATTCATTGCTCACGTCGTCGTGTGTGAACTGCAAGCCCTTCGGCAGCAAGCTCACGGTCTTGGTGTCCCCGAGCTTCATCTCGGGAATCTTGAAGGTCTCCGCCCCGCCCGTGATGTCGAGCTTCTTCGCCGCGGCGTCGGCGGAGGTCAGGATGAACTTCGTGCCATCCTGACCCTCGGCCTGATAGTCCTCGGGCGTCACCGTAAAGCTGAATGTTCTGCTCGCATCACCGGTGCCGGTGAATTTCTTCTCAATCTGTAGACCGGCCTTCGCACCGTACTCAACCGTCTCGACCTTGTACTCGTTCTTGAACGGGACGATAGGCGTAGCGGGCTTCGCACCGCGACTCGAGACCGTCTGCACGTAGTTGGTCGTGGTATTAAGGCCCTTAATCGCCTCGGCCGTCAGCGCATCAACGTTGTCGCCCACGCCAACGAGCGCCGTCACGTCCGGGCCCTTCACGATGGTCGTCTTGGTGTAGAGCTGGCCTTTGTTGTCCGGATTCGGCTTCACCGCGATGAGCACGAAGGCATCACCGGGGTACTCGGTGTCATACGTGTATCCAGCAGCGTTGGCGTCATGTACCTCAGACACCTTGTACACGTACATCTTGTTGTAGCTCAGCTGCGTGAAGTTCATCTTCAGCTTACCGGACATCGTGGCGGTCTGCGTATCGTCACCGTCATCCTTGCCCACGGTGTTCGTGAACGACTTATCGGAATCAACCGGCTCCGGGGCCTTCGTGCCGTTATACGTCATCGCCTCGATGGTGAACGGGAACCTGCCATTCTCCAGCGGGGTACCAACCAGAGTCTTGGTCACATCGATGCCCGCGTAGGTACCGGAGGCCGCATAGGTGTTGGTAAACGCGGCAGCACCCGTCACCTGCCGGTCGGCATCCGTCGTCGCCTGCTTGTTGTCGTACGCAACCGACGCGGTCAGCTTACCGGTATGCGTGCCGTTCTCGATATCGGTCACTGTGTACGTCACTGTGGACGTATGGTCGTCATAGCTGATGCCGGTCTTGTCCGCGTCGGTCGGCCTCGTCTCGTTCACTTTGAACGTATACACGCCCGGCCTGGTAAACACAAGGTCGCCCGTGCCGAACGGGGTGGTGCGCATCGAGTCGCCGGGACCTGCGATCTCGACCTTAGTCGTCAAATCGCCAGTCTCATCGGAGTCGGCAGCCTTCTTCTGAGTAACGACCTTGTTTTTAACCGCTTTCATCGTGGCGTCATCCGCTGGCGTCAGCGTGAAATCGAACTTGTCATCCTGCTCCCACGCACGCCCAGCCAGCGTCTTCTGCACAGTAACCGGTGCCAACATCGTCTGGGCCACCGTGTAGGTGTTCTTGAACGGGATATATCCACCCGTGTCCGTCAGCTGCGTGCCGTCGGCCTTCCAATACGTGGCCGTGGAGGACAATTGGCCCTTGTCGTCGAGCGTGTTTTGCACCATCGCGTAGTACACGGTGGTGTCGTACGTCATGCCGCCCGTTGTCGAAGCATCGGAACCAGCTTGCTCCGTCACCTGGTACACGTAGGTGGTGTTCTGGTCGGCAGCGGTGAACGTGATCTGCGGGAAAGCCGCAATGCCGCCGCCATCGTTCTCCGCGGTCGTCACGCCGTCGGCGGGCATCGGCGCGTCGTTCGCACTGACCGTGTAGCTCAGGTCATTGAACTTGATGGGGGCAGCCCCCACCGCGCTGTTGGCCAGGCCGCCCAGCGCCTTCAGCTCGAAGGTGAACTTGCCCGCGGCAAGCGGGTTGTCGCCCGACTCGTCGGTATACGACTTCTGCGCGTTAAATGAGATTGTCTTGGTGTCGGTGCTGAACTTGTTGGTGAACACCGCGACCTTGTTATCGACTGGCACGGCCGGGTCGTGGTGGGCGCCATCATCGTCGCCGTTGCGAGCCATAGTGACAACCGGCTCGGACAGCGTACCCCTGCCCGTGTCGTCCACCTGCACCGTCACCGTGTACCCGGCGCTCGAGTAGCCGAAGCCGGGCAGCCAGGACGAGTCATGCTCGTCGGGCGTCCGCTCGGCCACCGTATAGGTGTACGTGCCGGGCTTCTTGTACGTAATCTGGCCGAAGTCGAACTCATCACCATTGTTGACGGTCTTGACCACCTGGACGTATCCGGGCACGCCGGATACGCCCTTGTAGCCCCCGGGCATGGGCGTGCCCTTGGCAGCGCGCAGATAGATGTCGAAGCTGTCGGCCTTAGTCCACTTGCGGCCTTGAAGCACCTTCTGCGCCCGAATGCCGGTGAGCGTCACCGAAGACTTCACGCTGTAGCTGTTGGTGAACACCAGCTTGTTGTCTTCGGCCAGCGTGCCGTCGGTATTTTGCTTCGCGATCTTACCGGTGATGATACCATCGCCTACGCCGGTCAGATTCTTGTCACCCTGCTTGCGGCCGGTCAGCTTATAGCCCGCGGGCATCTCGTCTGCGCCGGTCAGCTCCTGCACCGTGTACTCGTCGCCCTCGCCAAGTCCGTACACGCGAATCGTCTCGTCGGCCTTGATGGTTTGCGAATAGCCATTTGTCAGGTCGAACACGTTGCCGACCTGCTTCTCATCGACGGTACCCGCCTTCTCGAACACCGCAGCCTTGTACGTCTTCCCCTTTGGCACGGTGAACTTAAAGGTAAATCCCGCGTCCTTATTGCCCGTCAGGCCATCGGGCACCACGACCTTCTTCGTCACCTCGAGGCTCGCCTCGCGTTCGTTCGCCACGCGCACGCAGGTGGTGCCCGTGAACAGGGCGTTCAGGTTCATGGCGCCCAAGTCGGCGCGGGCGCCCTTCGCCGTGATTCCCTTGGGCTGCTCGTCCTGGGTGATACCCATACGTATCCAGCCCGTCTCGGTCTCCAGGCGGTAGGGTTTGCCCTCCTCGGTGGGCCCATACTGGTACATGCGTCCGTTAGCGCCGTACTTGAGGTGCACTGTGTCGTCTGCACCCACGGGTTCGACATCGGTCCACGTCAGGTTGCCTTTAACATTGGTCTCGCCATTCGAGGTCTGCCGCGTACCCTTGATCCACGTGAGCGTGTTGTCGATGTCGCCCTCTGCGCCAAACTGGCCCAGACTCTTCATGAGCGCGCACGGGCCCACGAACGTCGAAACGCCGTCATCGTCCGTACCAGCATCGGCATGGACGCCGTCATCGTCCACAATCACCTTGGTGAGCGTGTCGTTAAGCAGGAAGCCCTTGGGCGCCGAGACCTCCTTTAGGAAGTAGGTGCCATTCTTGAGCGGCTTGTTGCCGTCGCTCGTACACGGGAATATGCCCGCCCCTTCGAGCCGGACCGGGTTGTCGACCGACCCCGTCGTCAGGGTGTCATAGGGGCCCTGATCGTCCTTGGGCACAACCTTGCCGTTCGCGTCCGTTGTCGCCTTGTACAAGCCGAACGCTGCGCCGTCTACGGGGTTGCCCTCGGTATCGGTTTTCTGCACGAACAGGCGATTCTGGATGTTCGTGACGAGCAGGCGCGTGGCGAACTGCCGCTTGAAGTTCGTGCCGTCTGCGATGTCGTCGCTGTACACGTGGACGGTGTTCTTAGGCGTCGCGTCGCCGATCGATCTCGCCGTTGTGTGGTAGATGGCCACCGTGTACTCGGCATCCTTGCGGGCCTCACCGCTCAGCAAGTAGTAGTACTTGGAGATGTCACCGGGCAGATTTTGAATCTCTACCTGGTACTGGCCGCTCGTGTTGAGCGTGAAGGCGTGCAGGTCCTTCTTCGCCGCCTCGATAGCGCCGGCCGTGCCCGGCTCCTTGGCGAGGGTGTATCCCGCTCCCGTCGATGGGTCGCCCGACACGGCGTACCAACTGCTCGGATCTTTGATGCTTGCGCTTTTATCGCGCTTGAGCACCACAGCGAACAGTATGCCGGAGTCCAGGCTGACAGCGTCGTTGGACTTCGTCAGGTCATCATTCGCCTTGTACACGATCGACGGCGCGGTGATGGTCTCCTTCGCGCCGGCGAACGCACCCGTCCGCCACACGGCGCTGCCCGCGTCCATACCGCCGCGGTTGATGATGACGCCGCCCGCGCCGTTCTTGTCGCTCGTGGGCTCGTACTCGAGGCGCATGCTGCCATCCGTCGTCGTGAGATTCGAGCGGTATCCCTTGGGCACGCTCGTCTCCTTCAGGAGGTAGTACTTATTGCTGTGATCCTTGTTGTAGAGATCGTCGAAGTTGATGACGCCGCTGCCATCGTCGTTCGTGAGCGTTAGGCAGCCGGCCTCGTCCGTGGTGCCGGAGCCGAGAAGCGCGCCCTCGGTTTTGAAGTCCTTATCGGTCTTATAGAGCTGGAACTCGGCACCCTGTACGAACTTGCCGTCCTGGTCGAACTTTATGATGTCGGACTCGGGCACCGTCACGAGGTTGAACTTGAGCTCCATGTTGGAGTAGAGGGCGCCGCGCTCCAGGTAGAAGAACTTGAGGGTGTGGTTGGTGCCGTCGGCGAAGGTGCTGCCGTACCACCTCGTGTCGCCGTCCTTGCCCGCCTTCTGGTACTTGCTCAGCAGCGTGCCGTCGCTCTTGCCGTTCACCTTAATGTCGCCCGTTTTAAAGTTTATGTTCAGACTCGCGCGGTCGTGAATACCGCCGATATCACCCACGAGGACATCGTCGATGAACACCCAGACATCATCATCGCCGGCGAACTCGAAGGTCATGTCCTCATCTTTGTTCGTCTTGCCGCCGTCGGGCTGCACGAATCGCGTGGACATTGAGAGACCGAAGTGATGGTTGACGGGCTTGCCACCGTTGTAGCTCGCGGTGTTGTCTGCCGTGATGCCATTTTGGACGAGCCGGTCGTTTTCCTCATTGAACACCTTGTCTGCCGCGTCGAACGGGAAGAACTGACCCTGGTGGGACGAATTGCCAACGCCCCCGGTGTCATAGATGTCGAAGGCATTCTTGTTAGCGTTGTAGGCTGCGTAGTTGTGGGTGCTGTCATAGACGTAGTAGCCGCCCTGAGCCTGGAGGAGGCCCGTCACGCCAAAATGGGACGTCTTGCCGGTCTGGGCAGAGGAATCGAACAGATAGCGGAGGGACTTGCCGCCCCAGGTATCGGAAAGCCGCGGGTAGCCGTCGAAAAGCGTGTTGCTGACGATGCCGGACTGCGGGTTCTCGCCGCCCGTCCAACGGTTGAGCGACTCACCACCCTGGCCGTCGTTAAACTGGAACCGGTGGTTTGCGTTGATGCCGCCGTTGCCGGAAACCGACAGGTGATCATCGGGATTCACCCAGTAATCAAACAGGTTGATTGTTGTCCCCGAAGGCGAAATCGTCGTAACCGTGTGGTCCGAAAACGCCGCTTCCGCACGGGTCGGCAGGAAGAAACTCGCCGTCAGCGCGACGGCGAGGGCCAAAACAATCACATATGGCGAGACCGGGCGCAGCCCACGACGACGGCCATAAGACATGACGGACCACCGCTCGCGCGGCCGGTGTTCACCAGGAAGTTCCCTGCTTAGACACCCCCCCCCGGTAGCATTATTCACGAGTCGAGACGTCGTCTCTCTGAGCTCCTGCATAATTTCCTCCCCAGTCACACGGCGACCTGCCCGGGTGCTCCCCGGGGGCCGAGGCAGTCTGGCACATGCCCGCAGTCGTTCAAGGAATACCAACCCCAGCATATGTCTCTTAAGATATCTTAGTCTTATTCTATGACAGTTTTTGTCTCATTACCGATGAAATCGGCTCAGTCCCTTTGTCGCATGCTAGAGCGTGTGGAGCAGGGCGATGAGGAAGCGGATGCCTTGGAGGTAGGCGCGACGGGTGATGCGCTCGTTGGTGCCGTGGACGCCGCGGTCGCATTCGTCATCGTCGACCACAAAGGCGGAGAAGCGGATGCACTCGTGGCAAATGCGCTGGTAGTTGGCGGCATCGGTTGCACCAATCACGGTCGAGGGCACGATGCTCACAGGAGCCCCGCCCGTCGCACTCGGTCCGTTTTCCTCCGTCCCCTTTGGATCACGGAAATAGCGGGCGGCGATGGCGCGAACGGCCTCGAGCCCCGGTCCACCGACACGCGGAGACGGCGAAGGCTCGGAGCTGCCGGGGCCCAGCTCCACTTCGACACAACCGGCAAGGTCCGCCCCGGCAACCGCCTCACGGCAGCGCGCCACAACGTCGACCACGCTCGTACCCTCGAGCATGCGGAAGTTAATGTTGGCCCACATATCCTGCGGCATTACGTTGGCGCCGGTGCTGCCACCCTCGATCTGCGTGGGCGCGCAGGTGGTCGTCACCAGCGGATAGAGCTTTTTGCTGGCGAGGCAATCGCGGACAATGGCATCCCCGTTGGCGGCAATTTCATCGGCCGTGTAGAGCCCCAACTCGACGAGTTGAGCGGCAAGCAAGTCGGTCACGCGCGTCGGCCACTCGATATCGCAGATTGCGGTGATGGCACGGCTGAGCACCTCGAGCGATGTGCCGCCGTAGGGGTTGGACGAATGCCCGCCCTCACTCTTCGTCTTGAGTATGATATCGGCGTAACCCTTCTCCGCGAGGTCGGCATGCATAAGCCAGCCCTCGCCCGCGCCATACTCGGCAGCCGAAACAATACGGTAGTCACCCTCGTCGATCAGATATTCAAGTTCAACGCCACGCTCCTCGAGCACACGACCGATCGCCCCCGCGCCGTACTGCGTGGTCTCCTCATCCTGGCCAAAGGCGAGCAGCAGGGTACGCTTGTGCTCCCAGCCGTGCGCGAGCGCATACTCAACCGCCTCGAGAATGCCTGCGACCTGGTCTTTCATATCGATGGCGCCGCGACCCCAAATGTAGGTGTCGTCCACATGTCCGCTAAAGGGGGCATGCGTCCAGTCAGCCTCGGTGCCGGGTACCACGGGAACCACGTCCATGTGACCCATGAGCATGACGGGTTTGAGGGCAGGGTCGGAACCGCTAAGCGTCACCAATAGCGAATGATCGATGAGCTCGACCTTACCCGCTGTAAATACGCGCGGCCACGCCTGCTGCATATAGGCGCGCAGGTCGTCGAACGGCTGCCAGTCCACCGTCTGGGCATCCATGCTCGAAATCGTCGGAAACGACAGCACGCGGCCCAGGCGCTCGCACGCGCCGACCTCGTCGATATCGGCAAAATCATCCTCGTGCGCAAAGAAGCGCCAAACCTCGGCCATGCCTTCCTCCAAAAACAACGTGGCAAAGAGGCGGTCCCTTTGCCACGTTCGCTTGCATTATTTGTCGTTGAGATAACGCGAGAGGAACTCGCGGGTGCGCTGGTGTTTGGGGTTGCCAAAGAGCTCGGCCGGCGCGGCGTCCTCGAGCACCACGCCCTTATCCATAAAGACCTGTCTCTTATACACATCTCCGAGCCCACGAGACGGACTCCTATCTC
>URLR01000014.1 GCA_900548815.1 uncultured Collinsella sp. | reverse complement strand
CTCGGAGATGTGTATAAGAGACAGTTATGATGCCGGACATGGACGGCTACGAGGCAACCCGCGCGATTCGCCTGAGCGAGAAGGTCGATGCAGCCGATATCCCCATCATCGCGCTCACCGCCAATGCCTTTGCCGAGGACGCCAAGGCGGCACACGACGCCGGCATGAACGCCCATCTGTCCAAACCGCTCGACTTTAACAAGCTCAAAAACATACTCGCCCGCATCAAGAAAAACGGATCCGTTTCGCTATAGTTTGTGCTCAACCACCACGCACGACCAGAAAGGAAGCCAACGATGTTTAGGCCCTTACGTCGAAAGAAACGCGCCATCACTGACGAGGAAGCGCGCGAACTGCTCGCTACCTGCAAGCGCGGCGTCTTTGCCGTCAACGGCGACGATGGCTACCCGTACGCCATTCCCGTCAACTACTTCTTTGACACCGAGCACGACAAGATTTATTTCCATGGCGCCAAGGCTGGCCACAAGGTCGATTCACTCAAGCGCGATGACAAGGTCTGCTTTACCGTTTACGGCAACGAGTGGCACAAGAACGGTGACTGGGCTCCCTACGTTATGAGCACCGTGGTCTTTGGCCGCTGTCGCCTGGCGAATGACACCCCCGCGTTTATCGAGGATAAAGTCCGCCAGCTCGCCCTTAAGTACTACCCTTCTGCCGAGGAAGTCGAAGAGGAAATCGCCAAGGACATTAAGGGCGTCCAGCTCTACGAGATTACGATTGAGCATCTTTGCGGCAAGCAGATTCAGGAAAAGTAAGCCCCTCAGCAGGTCTCATCAATAGTAATATGGCCCGGTTCCAGCCCACCTTGGAACCGGGCCATATGCTTATAAAGCGTCGGCAGCTATGTGCGCAAGCGCCTCAACGAGCTCCTGCGAGCTCACGGGTTTACTCAGGTGCGCGTCCATGCCCGCCTCGCGCGAAAGTCTGCGGTCGTCGGCAAAGGCATTGGCACTCACGGCGATAATCGGCGTGGTCGCGGCATCCTCGCGATCAAGTGCTCGAATTCGACGCGTGGCCTCAAGGCCATCGATACCGGGCATCATGATGTCCATCAACACCACGTCGTACTCGTGCGGTGCGCTCGCGGCAAACGCCTCAACGGCAGACTCGCCATCCTTAGCATGCGTCACGACGGCACCGGCACGGCTGAGCGTAAACTGCGCGATCTCGGCATTCAGATCGTTATCCTCTACGAGCAAAACGCGCAAGCCCTGGAGCGCATCGCCATCGCCCGCATCCGCGCGAACTGCCCGAGGAATCTCGGAGCGCTTGCATTTCTCGAGCGGCAGGCGGATGGTAAACGTCGTCCCCTGCCCCAAGACGCTCGTAAAGCTCATGGTTCCGCCCATAAGCTCGACCAACTGTTTTGCGATAGGCGCGCCCAGGCCAGTTCCCGATGAAGCGCCTTCCACCTGTTGCTCCTCGCGGCAAAACGGCTCGTAGAGGTGCTGTTGGAACTCCTCGCTCATGCCAATACCGTTGTCGGCGATCGTGTATTCATAGACGGGGACGCCATCCGCTGGCTCCACCTCGCGGCACACCAGGCGAACATAGCCGCCCTGGCGGTTGTACTTGACGGCATTGCCGGCAATATTGAGCAACAAGCGCTTGAGGTGCGTCACGCTCACCCGTGCATAGGGATGATCAAGCGCCTGCTGGTCGCAGATAATTGTCACCAGACGCTCCTCGGCCTGGCGCTCCAGAATATCGCGCACCTCGTGGTTGAGGGTCACCAAGTTTGTGGGAACAAGCTCCAGTTCGATCTGCCCGCTCTCCAGACGACTCATATCCAGGGCCTCGTTGGCAAGGTCGAGCAGCAGTCCCGATGCCGTCCAGATTTTTGAGCGGCACTCGGTCTGCTTTTGCAGATCGTCCGCATTGGCATCGCCGACCTCGACCATACCGCGAATGCCGTTGATGGGCGTGCGCAGATCGTGGCTCATGCGGCGCAAAAACTCCGTCTTTGCCGAGTTGGCAGACGAGGCCTCACGCGCCGCCTCTGCCAGCTTGTCGCCATAGTCGCGCTCCTGCTGCAGCAAGTCCGTCAAACGTCGACGGTCGGCGCGGCGACGCACCATCACAACAACGGCTACAACACCGCCGTAGAGCACCAGCACGCCGGCAGCAACAGCCGCGACAACCTCAAAGTAGCGCCGCGCCGAGGCATAGGTGTACACGTAGAACCCGCGCGCTTTTCCAAATGTGCCCAAATACCACTCGCCATTGGCGTTGACCAATCTGACCTTACCAGCCGGGCACCGATCCTTTATACCGTCGACAATGAAGGCATCCGGCGCAGGCAGATCGAATACGCCCAATATGGTGGGTTCAACGGCATTGGTCGCAACGACCTTGCCATCGCTTTCAATCACGATATTGCCGCTGTCAATGGTCTCATAACCACCGAGCAGGCTCTGCAGTTTGAGCGTATTGCTTGCAACTGCCTTCGCGCTCTGATGCCTTACCGCGATAACGATGCCCTCGCCATCTTGCCGGGTCACGCAGCCAATGTCTGCGACCGAGTCATCCGCAAGTGTGATGCGGGCGGTATAGGACTTAAGCGGATAGGCTGCTACCTCCAGCACGGGCGCTTCCTTGAGATACGTAGCGATCGACTCGTAGCCCACGCCATCCGTCGAGGACTCGGACACCAAATTGCCCGATGCGTCCGTCACGATCAGTGCGCTCACGTTGAACTGGTCGGCATATTGCTCCAGCGTAGCGTTATCCACCAAACCGTCGCGCTCCATATCGCGCGCTGTCTCTCCGGCGATCTCCATAACGCGAATCAGGTTTTTGGTCGTATAGGCGCTATTGAATGCATCGTAGGAAAGGCTCTGCGTCGCCACGTAATCGACAACGTCGGCAAAGCGCTGCTCGGCTTGGGCCGCCGTGTAACCGTAGCTCATCATGCCGGCAACAACCGAAAGCGCTATCCCCAGCAAAGCGACAAGGAGCCATGCCCCTGTCGAACGATTGCCCCGCTCCTGAGCGGCGTGGTCGGGCGCATCGATCATGACAGGCCCTCCATATTCAAAAATGGCGAAGGGTCATCAAAGTACTTTGACACCAGACGTTCCATGGTGCCATCGGCAAGCATTTCTTGGTAGGCACGGGTAAGTTTAACGTCGATGCCGCGCGTATCGTTGATATCGAAAGCGGTGCCCAAACCAACCTCTAGCAGCGGCTCATCCAAAATGCGATACGTTACGCCATAGTCTTTTTCGTAGGTGAGCAGCGAGGACTCATGCGCGGCGATGGCGTCGACCAGACCTTCGACGAGCGCCGGGTTCAGGTATGAGCGGTCCGAAAAGCAGTAGAGCTCTTTGATCTGCGGAACGTTTTCATTTGTATGATTGAGCAAAATGTCCTCGGGCTTGGTGGTGGACTGAACCGCCACGACCTTATCCTCAAGATCGGCAAGCGTGTAGATATCGCTTTGGGGATCGACCGCGACTACCTGGCGGCTCGCAAGGTACGGGCCAGCCCAACGATACTCGTTTTCGCGACCCGTCATGCTAAAGCTGCCCATGACGCAATCGAGCTCGCCGCTCGCCAGCAGCTCGTTCTTCTTTTCCCAGTCAATCAGCTGGTATTTTGGCTTGTAACCAATGCGGGACAAAGCCTCGGTCAATATCTCGACATCCAGGCCAACGATATCGCCGTACTCGTCGGTATACACAAACGGTGGATAGAGGTCGCTGCCAACGTTGAGCGTCTTAAGGTTGTCGTCTTTGGCTTGTGAGGCGTCCAGACCTTCTAATGCAGACGTCGAGGCTCCGTCATTCGACCCGGAGCAGCCAGCTATCGCTACGACAAAGGCGCTCGCCACTGCAAGCGCGACAAACAACGAAATGGCAACCGAGCGACGGGATCTTTTCATCGAGCTCCATACGATCCTGTTTACAGACTGAAATGGTTAAAGATAATAGCAAACAAAACCACACGAGCACCCAATTGCTACAGACGCTTTACCGTGTGGGGCCTTCCAGCCGACTTGGCAGAAGACCCCGCATGCAGTGCTCACTTACCGTGCATTAAAAACGTAGCGGTCCAGGCGGTCGCACGCTTCCTTTACGCGCGAAAGCGGCAGCGCCAGATTCACGCGAATGTGGCAGGGCCCGTGGAACGGACGGCCATCCTGGTAGCCAACGCCCACGCGCGCTCCCTCGTCGAGCAGCCACTGAATATCGCGGCCATGCTCGCGGCACCACTCGGTGCAGTCCAGAAACACCATGTACGTGCCCTGCGGACGCGAATAGGACACGCCCTCAAAATGCTCGTCCACGTAATCGCAGAAGTACTCGATATTGCCGGCAAGCACCTGGTTGAGCTCGTCCACCCACTCGTAGCCTTGCGGCTGGTAGGCACCGATAAGCGCGTGCATGGAGAGGACGTTCATCTCGTTGTAGTGGGTCTTGTTGGACACGGCGCACATGCGGTCGCGCAGCGTCTCGTTATAGACAATGTGGTAGCTGCCGACCAAGCCCGCCAGGTTGAACGTCTTGCTCGGCGCATAGAGGGCAACCGTGCGCATGCGGGCATCCTCGCTTACCGACTGCGTCGGAATATGCTTGTGACCCGGCAGAATGATATCGGACCAAATCTCGTCCGAGATCACCACGCAATCGTGCTGGCAATAGATGTCCATGGCGCGCTCAATCTCGTCGCGCTCCCATACGCGGCCGCAGGGATTGTGCGGCGAGCAGAACACCGCGGCATGGATGTTGTTTTGGGCGAGTTTGCACTCCATGTCCTCAAAGTCCATGCGCCACACGCCCCGGTTGTCGAGTTTAAGCGGGCTGTGGACAATGCGATAGCCCGCAGCCTCGATGGACTTGGTAAAGCCGATGTAGGTGGGGCTGTGGACCAGCACCGCATCGCCCGGCTGGACATACGCGCGCAGCGTCGATACGACACCGCCCAGCACGCCGTTTTCGTAGCCGATGTGTTCCGGCGCCAAGCCCTCAACGCCGTTGCGACGGCTCTGCCATTCGATGATGCGGTCGAAGTACTCGGGGCGCGGGTTGAAATAGCCAAACATGGGGTGCTGGGCGCGCTGAATGATGTGCTCCTGAACCGTGGGCACCGTGGCGAAGTTCATGTCGGCCACCCACATGGGAATGCGGTCGAATCCCTCGTCGGGTGCATTCGGAGCCATACCGGGGATCTCACCCCAAGAGTCAACGGCGATGGAGTCCATGCCGTGGCGGTCGATAAGCGAGCTAAAGTCGTATTTCATGCTGAACTCCCGTGCAAAGTTGATTGTTTTGGTAGGCGTTATTGTCCACCAGCGTGGGCGGTTTTGGCATGGGGTTTGCTGTTGATTTTGACGGATACGGGCAGATGGCAGATTAGTCTTGAGCGTCGTTGATGGCGGTTACCGTCAACCCGGCTCCGTCGACCGTAAACGATATGTCGAGCCCGGCGTAAGCCAAATGGTAAACGCGGTTTGGCTCGTGCTTGCTGCCCGCGCGGCGCGGATCTTGGCAAAGGACCTCGACCAAGCCGGGGAGCTTTGCGGGCGGGACCATATCCTGCAGCGCTTGTGGAAACTCAACATCGAGCTCTTGCCACGGAGCACCCTCAATCCAGCCGCCTGTCGCATCCGGGTGGCAGTCCGCAAACGGAATGTAGGGCTTAATGTCGTAGATGGGCGTGCCGTCGCGCAGGTCGGTCCCCAGCACATGGATGATGGGACCATCGTCGGTGAGCTCGACGCGATCGAGCTTGACGCAGGTGAGCCCGATGGGATTAGGGCGAAATGGACTGCGTGTGGCAAACACGCCCACGCGCTTGGCTCCACCCAACCGCGGCGGGCGCACGGTTTTCGACCATTTTGCGTTGGTGCCGGACCTGTCCTGCGTCTTGGCATCGGCAGCTATGTCCTTAGCCGTGCCGCCGGGCGTTCCGTTTTCGAAGCGCCACAGCAGCCATAGGTGAGAGAAGGAGTCCAGACCCTCGACCGCTGCGTTGGAGGCAAATTCCGGCTCAAAGACAATGCGTCCCTGCAGATGGGGCGCCAAAAAGCTGTTGCGCGGAATGCCAAACTTCTGCGGCAGATCGGTATGTATGTGTGCAATAGGTTCCATGCCGGTCATTGTACGGCATGGAGGTGTGGGGCGTTGCGCGCAATTCTTCGCCGCGGTTCCCCGTCGTGCAACCAACGGTTGCTTGGAAGGGCACCTGCTGCCGCGTATGCTTAAGCCATCAACCAGCAGAAAGGAGCCGCCATGGCCTTTGCAGAAAAGCTCATCGCTGTCCGTCGCGCCCATCACCTTACCCAGGAGCAGCTCGCCGCCAAGCTCTTCGTCACACGCCAAGCCGTCAGCCGTTGGGAACGCGGCGAGGTCACACCGGGCATCGACATGATGAAGCTCATCGCCGCCGTGACCGACGAGCCCCTGTCTCACCTGCTCGAAATGCCCGAGCACTATTGCCAGAGCTGCGGCATGATACTCACGCCCGACGACTGCGGTACCGATGCTGCGGGCGCCGCGACCGATCATTACTGCAAGTGGTGCTACGACCACGGCCAGTACACCTACGAGACCACCATGGAGGCGATGATCGAGGACTGTGCCCCGCGGCTGGCACAAAACACCGGCATGTCGCTCGACGAAGCCGTCTCGCTCATGGGCGCCGTCCTGCCGCAACTGGAGCGCTGGCGCGCCGTGCAAGAAAACGAGGAGCGCTACGGTGCCGAGGCGCGGGCGCGCTATGGCGATGAGGCTATCGATGCGGCAAACGAGGCGCTGCTGGATATGGATCCTCAGACATGGAACGACATGAAGGAACTTGAACGCGCCATTTTGGGCCAGCTTTCGATTGCCATGGGCGACGGCGATGCGGATGGAAGCGAGGCTCGCAAGCTCGTCGCGATGCACCGTCGTTGGATTGCTCTCAACTGGGGATGCGAGCCCCAAGACGAGGCGTATCTGGGGCTCGCTCACGGTTATCTTGCCGACCAGCGCTTTATTGACTACTACGACAAGCCCTGCGGCACCGGAGCTACGGCGTTTCTGGTCCAGGCCATCGAGTCGTCGCTGGCCCGCGCATAGACCGAGGCGGCTTTGGGTATTTCAATCAAAACCTCAACCGATTGGAGACCTATGGCTACTGATCATGAGCTCGTGCTATTCGTTATGACCGGCTGCCCGTATTGCATAAAGGTCAAGCGCTTTTTGGCCGATAACGGCGTGACCATCCCTGAGCGCAACATCTCGACCGACCCCGATGCCGAGCAGACGCTCATCGCCGTCGGCGGAAAACGCCAGGTTCCCTGCCTGTTCATCGACGGCAAGCCGCTCTACGAATCGAGTGACATCATCGCGTGGATACGGAAGAACCTGCTCTAGTGCAACATAGTCATCGGGAACGTTCTTAGATGACTAGTCGTTAAAGAACGCCCCCGATGACTAACTAGCCGTGGAAGCAGGCTATGGGTGCGAGTGGCTGCTCGCGAAAGACGCGCTCGACGGCGGCACGGTATTCGTCGACTTTTTTGGTCTTGCGTACGAGCTTATGAACGATAACGGGGTCGGCGAAAGCGCACTTGGCGTAGAACCACCACTCCTTCATACGAAAGACCGCGTTACCACCAATCTCTTCTGCATAGGCCGCAAACAGCGTGTCGTGGAAACGCTGCAGTTCGGCTGCCGTGGCAGCAGGACCGCCGTTGACCATGCGAGCCAGAGCTGGGTTCGCGAGCAAGCCACGCCCCAGCATCACATGACGTGTGCCGGGATAGGCCTCCACCAGCGCACCCATGTCCTCAAGATCAAAAATGTCACCGTTGTATGCCACCGGAAACGGCGCGCGCTCCAGCGTCTCGCCATAAAACTCCTTGCGCGGCGTGCCCGTATAGCGGTCCTTTTGTACGCGAGGATGCACGATCAGCTCTGCCAGCGGCATGCGGCAATATAGATCGAGTACGCGCTCGTATTCGTCGTCGCTCTCCAACCCCAACCTGGTCTTGACCGATACCGGCAGCGGAGAGCGCTCACACACGTCACTCAAGAACACCTCAAGCTCGTCCAAGTTGCGCAAAAAGCCCGATCCTTTGCCCTTGGCAACAACCGTCCCCGAGGGGCAACCCAAGTTGAGATTGACCTCGCGATATCCCATGTCGGCGAGTACCTGTGCCGCCCACACAAACTCGTCCGAATTCTTGGACATCAGCTGAGGCACTACGTTGAGCCCCTGGTTATTGGCAGGATCGATCTCCTTAAATGCCTTGCCGCCAAAGCGGTTTCCTACCCGCGGCGGCGGCAAAAACGGCGTGTAATAGCAGTCAAGCGCACCAAAGCACTCCGCATGCACGCGACGGAACACATGCCCGGTAATCCCCTCCATGGGGGCAAGCGATAGAATCATCTACTCTTCTCTCATATCAACGGATGTGACAAAGGAACCGCCCCCTTGTTACATGCATTATGCCTTGTGCTCCAGATGATTCACAAGGCAGAGGCAGCAGCTTGACGATAATCACCCTTCCATCCGGCGCCTCATACAACGAAGGTGAATGGTTTTCCGCGAAGTGAACGAGTGAAATCGGACCCTCGATGCATCGACACTTTTGGAAGGCCAATTCCTGCGGTTTTATCACTCAAATCCTGCGGTTTTAGCGTCGAAAAACGTGGGTGCTTCAGGGGTCCAAATTAGGTCGTTCACTTCTCGGGAAACCATTCACCTTCGATTTACTAATGCTCACGAACGGCAAGATCGCAGCGATTGCGCTCATCATGGCATTCGTAGCATGTCTGCTGATCCTGCCACTCCAAATGATCAACGACATTGTGTTTCGCCAAAGGGAACTCCAGCCAGCGTGCTCGCCACGCAAGCCGCCGGCCGTTTGCTCAAGAACGGCGATAACAATCTCGCGCGCAACCTGGGCGGCGCCGCCGAGCAGCTTGCCATCGCGCAAGATGCCTTGGAGCCCATGTGCGAAAGCGTCGCGGATTAGCCTTATGCTCTCTGCAAAGAAGAGCTAGAAGCTTGCGTTCTGATTTCCGCTCGCAAACGCCGTCTATATTTCGAGGTCTAATACTTTCCCCAGAAGTGAATGGCTGTATTTTGACCCCCGAAGCATCGACATTTTCTGACGCCAAAACCGCAGGATTCAACGATCAAAACCGCAGGAAATTGCATCTCAAAAGTGTCGATGCTTCGGGGGTCCATTTTGACTCGTTCACTTCTTGGAAAAGTATTAGACCCCGATTTCGCGAGGGTCTCAATGTAACAAAGGGACTGTCCCTTTGTCGCATTATTCGGAGCGCAGGGCTTCGACGGGGTCCTTCTTGGATGCGCTGCGGGCCGGCAGCAGGCCGGCAACGACCGTCAGCAGCACTGAAATTGCGATGAGCACCAGCGCATCCTGCACGGGCAGGCTCATCAGATTGGGCACCTGTTTGGCCGCAAGCGCCCAGGTATTAACCGGAAAGCTCACGAGCACCACGACGACAATGGCAAAGACGCCGGCGATGAGGCCCTCGATAAAGGTCTCGGCATTGAATACGTTGGCCACGTTGCGCTTCGACGCACCGATTGCACGCAAGATACCAATCTCCTTTTTGCGCTCCAGCACGCTGATGTAGGTGATGATGCCGATCATGATGGAGCTCACCACCAGGCTGATACTCACGAATGCGATGAGCACCAAGCTGATGGTGTTCACGATGTCGGTCACCGAGCCCATGATGATGCCCATGTAGTCGGTATACGAGATGGCCTGTTCATCGTGGCCAGCCGCCTTAACCTGCTCGTTATACGCATCGATATGGTCGAGCACGCGCTCCTTGGCCTCAAAGTCGCGTGGGAAGATCTTGACTGAGATGGGGTCAGCTTCATCGGCATAGCCCAACGTGGTCAGGTTGTTGTCATAGGTGAGCTGCGATGCCTTGGCGTAGCTCATCATGAGCGAACTCAGGTCCTCAGCGTCCATGTTGAAGTGAATGGCATTGGCAAAGGCGCTCGCATCCACATGCATAGCGCTCGCCAGGTTGGCAAAACTCGACGACATCTGCGTCGCCATCTGGTCCATAAGCCCCGCTGCGCCCGCCTTGAGCTGGGACGATACCGTCGATGCTATCTGCTCGCTGATCGCCTTCATCACCTGATCCATAGCCTGCTGCAGATACGGAGCCAGCTGCTTTTGCACATAGTCGGTCATCGCCTGTTGCAGGCGCTCGGCCAGGGCATCGCCGCCGAGTGCCTTGAGCTGAGCCAGGTATTGCTGGGCTGCGGCATCATTCTCAAGATACGTCGAGAATGCGGCAGCGAGCTTTGACGCGTCCCTAAGATCTTCGGGCGACAGTGCCCTAAACTGATCAGATTGCAGAAAGCTCTCAAACAGCTGGTTGGCTAGTGTTCCCACCTGCTGCATTTGCTCGGGTGTGAGTTCCAGACCGTCAAAGATACCCGAGAAATCTGGGGTTGGCGCTTTGGCCATGATGTCGCTGAAGTCGATGTCCTTACCAACGCCAGAAAGGTCAATGTCCAGCCCGGACAAGTCGATGCCAGAAAGGTCCATACCGCCGGCAGCGCCCGAGAGCGCAGGCGTATCGAACGAGAACGCGCTCTTCAGCGCCGCCTCATCCACGCTGAACATACTGCCCAGATCCACGCCTTGTTTGGCCTCGCACTGCAGCTCATCGAAAGACTTGCCCGTAAAGACATCCGTCTCGGGGTGGGCGAGTTGCTCCTGCACAATCTGCGAATCGGCGGCGCGCTCCATAAGCTGGCGAGTCAGCGCATGCGTGTAGGCAATGCCCGGGGACAACGCGCTCGCGTTGGCCGTCTCGTTGGGTCGCACCACGCCCACAATGTGCACGTCGATACCGTCGGCAACCTTGGCGGACATAAAGTCGGCGTCGCCAGACATATCGGTCCACATGCCGGTCTCTTCGTTTTTGCGATACGCATCGGCCGGCGACAGCACCTTAAACGTCGTGGACAGCGCATCGTCGTAGGTAAAGTCGGTGCCGGTCTCGGGCGTTTCGACCCCACCGTCTGCCGTCATGGCGCTGTTGACCAAGTCGTTGAGCTCATTGATATCCAGCGCGCCGATGCTGTAGAGCGTGTAGTCGCCCACCGTACCGCGGCTCGAAAGCACCATCACGGCTTCGTTGGCGGACGTGGGCCAGTGACCAGCGACGACATCGTACTGGCTGTCGAGCAGACTCTGGTCGTCGATCATCTCGTTGAAGACCGAGGTTCCCATGGATTCCATGCTCACCGTTGCCGCCGAACTTGCGCCTCCGCTCATGGCCTCGGTCATAGCGTTGGGAACAAGCCGGACGGGCTTCTCGTCGCCCTTGCCGGCACGATAGACAACCGGCGATACACCGTAACCGTACTGAATGGCGTTGACTTCTTTATCGATGCCGTCGCCACCGGCATCGAGCCATGCCTTAAAGCTCGTCATGTCGTTGGACTTAACGCTCGCAAACATATCCTTTACGGCCGTGACCACGGGAATCTTATCGGTCCCCTTAATTTTGCCGTCGGTGCCGTCGTCGGACGAATCCTCGCCGTTGGACGCCTCGTCATCTGTGGCCCCCTGTCCGCCCATCATGGACGACAGGTCGTAGTCCTGCTTGGAAATGGTAAGCGGGTAGCTCGAGAGCGTATCCTCCTCGACCTTTTTGATGTAGCCGTTTACGCCATTGGACAGCGCCAGAATCGCCGCGATACCGATAATGCCAATCGAGCCCGCAAAGGCCGTCATGGCCGTACGGCCCTTTTTGGTCATAAGGTTTCGGGCAGAAAGCCCCAGCGCCGTCACAAAGCTCATCGAGGTTTTGCGCGTAGGCTTTGCCTCGCGACGCGTGGCGCCAGCGATATCGAAAGGATCGGAATCGTCGGTGATCTTGCCGTCCGCCAGGTTAACGATGCGCGTGGCGTACTGGTACGCCAGCTCGGGATTGTGCGTGACCATGATGACCAGGCGGTCGCGCGCCACGTCCTTGAGCAAATCCATGACCTGTACGGATGTCGTTGAATCCAAAGCGCCGGTCGGCTCGTCTGCCAGCACAATCTCGGGATCGTTAATCAGGGCGCGGGCGATGGCCACACGCTGCATCTGCCCGCCCGAAAGCTGGCTCGGGCGCTTGTTAACGTGCTCGCCCAGGCCGACTTTCTCCAACGCCTCGCGCGCACGCTGGCGACGCTCGGCATGCCCCACGCCCGTGAGCGTAAGCGCCAGCTCCACGTTTTCCAAAATGGTCTGATGCGGAATGAGGTTATAGCTCTGGAACACAAAGCCGATGCGGTTGTTGCGATAGGCATCCCAATCGCGATCGTGAAAGTCCTTGGTCGATATGCCGTCGATCAGCAAGTCACCAGAATCGAAATGATCGAGCCCACCGATAACGTTGAGCATCGTAGTTTTGCCCGAGCCCGAGGGACCCAGAATGGCCACGAACTCGTTATCGCGAAAAGACAGGCTTACGCTATCGAGCGCCACCTGCGTAAACGACTGCGTAACGTACCTTTTGCAAATACTCTTGAGCTCCAACATGGACGGCAACCTCTCCCACGCGGGCGCACTTGCCCGCTCTCCCCCGCCGTTCGTATTCGACGCGTTTGTCCTACTCTATCCCCATTTTTTGCCGGCGCCAGTGAGGAATGTAACGAAGCACGCCAAAAAACGAACGGGACGGCGCCTAAAAGAAGAGGCCCCGAGCGGGACCTCTAAATGGTGGAGATTATCTTGAAAGGCAGCGGACTACTTCGCACAGCGACACACGATCCTCGCCATGCTTTACGCGGTTTTTACTGCTCGCTATTCGCAATCGCCTGGTCGATAAGCTTGTCGAGCGCTGCGCGCTGCTCGGCGGAGCTGATGGCTCCCACGATTGGATCCCCTACGATGTTGCCATTCTGATCGATGACATACGTTGTCGGGAACGAGAACAAATTTGACGTAAACTTACCGGCATCGCTATCCGACTTGAACCAGATGTTCTTATATGTCACGCCCTTCTTGCTCAACACGTCCTTGGCATCTGCAATCTCGCCCTTGTTGCCATCGAGCGTAAAGGAATTGACGCCCACGACCTGGCCGCCCTTCTCGGCAAGCTCCTGATTCAGTTTCTCAAGATCGCCCAGCTCGCCCACGCACGGCTTACAAGTAGTGAACCAGAAGTTCATGACGATGACCTTGTTTTTAGAGAACAGCTCTTCGCTATTCACGTCGTTGCCGTCCAGGTCCTTGCCCGTGAAGCTGGGGAACTTCGTCGCCTCGCTCGAAGCATTGGCACCAGCCGTCATGCCAGCGGCCGAAGCGTCGACGCTCTCGCCTGCGCTCGGCGTGCTTCCACAGCCGGGGAACTCCTTCTCCAAGCTCTCGAGCTTGTCCTCGATCTCCTTGATCTGCTGCGCACCAGCCTTGAGCGTCTTAAGCTCATCCGCCGTGAACTCATCCTTGGCGCCGTCGATGGTCTTGAGCAGGAAATCGCCGTAATTGCTACCGTCCTCAATCATTGCCGAGTCTTTATTTGCCGCATTGAATACCTTTTCCCACAGCGCGTTATCACTCGAAAAGATATCGTTCTCCTTCTGCATGAGTTTTGCATACAACTCGGCGGCCTCATCGGCATTGGTCGGCTTCTGCGCAGTGAGCTCTGCGATCTTAGGATCGGAGCTCGCAGATTCGCTCGCATTGCCACCGGGCGCCGAACATGCCACAAGGCACAAGGCCAATACCGGCACCATAAACAGGGCCGCAATCTTAGAAAGCTTCATGGTCATTCCTCCGTTTTGTCGAAGCTTGTTTACTTTTTATCGGCGGTCAAGGGAAGCTTTTCCGCCGACACATCCAGGCCATAGCGATAGCTGATGGCATCGACGGGACAGGCCCCGATGCACTTTCCGCACCGGATACATTCGGCATGATTGGGCGCCCGGACCACATCAACGTCCATCTGACAAACCCTTGAACATTTGCCGCACGAGACGCATTTGCACGCGTCGACCTGAATCCCCAACAAGGACACCCTATTCATAAGCGCATAGAATGCACCGAGTGGACAAATCCATTTGCAGAAGGGGCGGTAGAACAAAACACTCAGCACTACCACAGCAATGAGAACGATAAGTTTCCAAGTAAAGAGATGTCCCAACGCAGATCGAATGCCGGCATTGGCAATGGCCAGCGGAATGGCGCCCTCGAGCACGCCCTGAGGACAGACGTACTTACAAAAGAACGGGTCGCCCATGCCCAGGTCGTTAACCACCAGCACAGGCAGCAATACCACAGCAAATAGCAGCACAACGTATTTGATATACGTAAGCGCCTTGAGCCTTTTTGTCGAAAGCTTTTTGCCGGGAATCTTGTGAAGCAGCTCCTGCAGCCAGCCAAACGGGCACAGAAAGCCGCATACAAAGCGTCCCAGCAGCACGCCGAGCAAAATGAGCGTACCGGTAACATAGTAAGAAAAGTTGAACTTGGATGAACCTACCACCGACTGGAACGACCCGATGGGGCACGCACCCGATGCCGCGGGGCACGAATAGCAATTAAGTCCAGGTACGCAGACTGTTTTTCCCGCGCCCTGATAGATGCCGCCCTTGGCAAAGTTAGGCAGGTGAATGTTGGTAATAAGCGTCGCCGCCGCCTGAATGAA
The DNA here is from genome assembly GCA_900548815.1 of uncultured Collinsella sp. GTDB lineage: Bacteria > Actinomycetota > Coriobacteriia > Coriobacteriales > Coriobacteriaceae > Collinsella. The sequence goes on along the minus strand of URLR01000014.1, from coordinate 21,128 downwards.
TCCGCGAAATCGGGCAAAAACATGCGACACAGTGTTTTTTCTTTTATCCAATTCCGATACACTCCAAGCACAGCCTAATCGCTTTGGCCAGCACGGCATCCGCCTCGCCACGCATAACGCCAAAGCACACCATGGCAATTCCGACGATCAACAAAGCGACCTGTACCACGGGTTTTACCGCTTTGAACAACCTGACCACTCCTTTCGTTACGCGACCATTGGACCATATCGGCTATAAAATCCGTGTTAAGCGCGATTTGAAATGTGCAAGGAGACTGTTATGCGTATTTTGATCGTCGAGGACGAGCGGGCGCTGTGTGACGCAATCGCGCGCAGCTTGCGAAACTTGGCGTACAGTGTCGACTGCTGTCACGACGGACAGGAGGCGCTCGGCCTACTGAACGTTGAGGCCTTCGACCTCGTGGTACTCGACCTCAACCTTCCCCGCATCGACGGCATGACCGTACTCAGGGAACTTAGGAAAACTGACTGCGAGACTAAGGTACTGATTCTGTCCGCACGTGGCGAAGTATCAGATAAAGTCGCCGGACTCGATGCCGGCGCCAACGATTACCTTACCAAGCCGTTTCATCTGGACGAGCTTGCGGCAAGGATCCGCAGCCTCACCCTCAGACGCTTCGCACAAAGCGACATAGTATTAACCTGCGGAAAGCTCCGCTTTGACACCAAGGCGCGCATCGCTTCCGTGGACAGCGAGGCTTTATCTCTTACGCGCAAGGAAACGGGAATCTTGGAATACCTGATGCTTAATCAGGGGCGTCCGGTAAGTCAAGAGGAGCTTATCGAGCACGTTTGGGATAGCACCGTGAACAGCTTTAGCAACGCAACCCGCGTTCACATCTCGTCACTCCGCAAAAAGCTACGCAGCGCTTTGGGATACGACCCGATTCGCAATCGGATTGGAGAGGGCTACGTTATGGAGGATGGAGAATGAAAAGGCTTTCGCTGCAATGGCGCATAACGATTATGACGGCACTGCTGACGTGTGCGGCATGCGTGCTGACGAATTGCCTCGTCGGCTATACGGGCATGCGCTACATGGATGCCATCGGCAGCAACATCTCGGCCTTTAACGCAACCGGCGAAGATTCGCCCCAGGCGTTCGACCCAACGAAAGCGACCCCCGATGACGAGGTCACGATCGTCGTAAACGACGCACAGGAGTCTTTTGGCACGACAACCTGGTGCATCACGGCTGGAGTCACACTCCTTGGCGGCGTGCTGGCATACTTTGTGAGCGGCCGTGCACTCAAACCGCTACGGGCTTTTGCAGCCCAGGTTGAGCGTGTGCAGCCTGACAACCTAAGCGAAATCAGACTCAGCGAAAATGTGCCCACCGAGCTACAACGATGCAGTGCCTCTTTCAACGACATGATCGCCCGTCTTGGCGAAGGGTTCTCTGCACAGCGTCAGTTTACCGGCAACGCCGCACACGAGCTGCGCACTCCGCTCGCCCTTATGCAAGCACAGATTGAACTATTCATCTCCGAGCACTCCGGTTTGCAACCCGAAACAGCCGAGCTGCTCGACCTGCTACAAGAACAAACCGAACGGATGTCGCGAATGACCAAGGTATTGCTCGAGATGAGTGAGCTTCGCAGCGTTCCTTGCGAGGACGATGTTGAACTTGGCCCCTTGTCCGAAGAGGTCCTCACCGACCTTGCGCCACTTGCCGAAAATAAGGGCATAGCCCTCAATTGTGCTGGAGACGCTTTAGTAACCGGGAGCGACACGCTCCTCTATCGGCTGGTGTTTAACCTGGTCGAAAATGCCATCCGTTACAGCCGCCCCGACTCGACTGTCAACGTCTCCATCTGCGACAACGACAGCCACGTGTTCCTGCGAGTCGAGGACCAGGGGCCGGGAATACCCAAACAGTACCGTGAGAGCATCTTCCAACCATTCTTTCGCCTGGATAAATCCCGCAGCAGAGCATACGGCGGCGCAGGACTCGGGCTAGCGCTTGTTTGGGAGATTGCAGCGCTTCACGGTGGCGCTGTAGAGGTCGAAACAAGTTCCGAGAACGGGACTACCATGCTCGTAAGCCTTCCAAAACGATCCGCAGCGTTAACCGAACAGTAAAACGAAAGGGGTCCCGAGCAACAGGAGTACAATTGCTGCATTGTTGCCAGCTGTTGGGAGATGGAAGATGGACTGCGATGGCTACCTATGCGTTCCCATGCCGTTGATGTGCACCGCCTTTGTGCCGGGGCAGATTGACGCTGCGGTTGCAGGCATTTCCGACCCCGATTCACGCACCATCGCCACGGCAGAAGCGCTGTACTTTCGCGGACAGGCCGCCCTCGCTGCCAAGACGGCGCGCCCCTATCTTGACGCCACCGATCCCTCGCTGTGCTATTCCGCATGCTTTATCTGCGGATACGCCAGCCTGTCGCTCAACCGTATCGCCGACGCCCGCCGGTGCCTTGCTGGCATCCTCGATACGCCGGCTGACGAGGAGTCGCCCGCCGTCCACGCCACACATATCCTGTTCGCCTCGGCCGCGAGCGTCCTGCTGCACTTGCCTTCCCCGTATTCCGCCGAAGAGTTTTATCCGCTTGCGGCGCATCTGCCCGAAGGTCTGCGCCTGTTCGCCAGCTACGTGATGGCGCATGCCCTGTACCTGCGCGGCGAATATGGCCGCAGCCTGGGCATGGCGGAAAACGCCCTGATCATGAAACAGGGAAGTTATCCCATCTCGGAGCTGTTCCTGCACTTGGCAGCTTCCATGGCATGCATGAGCCTCAAGGACATCGACGCCGCAAAAACGCACTTCGGAGTTGCTTGGAACATTGCGCGCCCCGACGGCCTTATTGAGCTCATTGGCGAGCATCACGGCCTTTTACAGGGGCTTATCGAGGCATGCCTAAAAACGCAATACCCTGACGACTTCGCGCGCATCATCGAGATCACGTACCGCTTCAGCTACGGCTGGCGGCGCATCCACAACCCCGATTCGGGCGAGGACGTTGCCGACGATCTAACGACCACGGAATTCACCATGGCCATGCTCGCCTGTCGTGGGTGGACCAACGCCGAAATCGCACGCCATATGGGAGTATCGCCGGGCACCGTCAAAAACCGCCTATCCGGCGTATACGCAAAGCTTGGCATCGGCACACGCGCCGAGCTGGTCGCGCATATGTTACGTTAGCGACCGGACTACCAAGCGCATCGAACGCGTTCCGGAACCCGGCGCTTCGCTCGATCAATTTGGACATTTTGACCCTTGAACGGCACTACCGCCACGGGGCGCCTTCTCGCAAAATTGGATTATTTCCACCGATACTTGCGGGATGGGAGCCCAAGATGCTTGATCGCCGTTCGTTACTTGTCGCCGGAGCGTCCTCGTTAGCGAGCATTATGATGCCGCGCGTGCCGGGAAGCGCAAACGCCTTCATATTGCCGTTCGCACCCACCGAAGCCCATGCCGACGAAAAAGACCCCTTCAGGGTGCTCGTTCTCTCGCGCACCATGTTCGGTGTGGTCGTGGTCGACGTCGCCAACAAGAATACGCCCATCACGGGTGCCCAGGTCACGCTCATATCGCGCTATGCCGCAGGCAAGCAGCTCACCGCCACGACCGATGACGAAGGCACGGCCATCTTTGAGGTCGCCCCTCTTTCAGAAGGCTACGTGGACGAGGCAACGCTTCTCGACGCGTACGACTTTAACGGCGGCATCTCCATTAGCATGGCAGGCTACCGCGATGTCGAGATTCCCCTTGCGCGTATCCAGGGCGGCACCGCTATTACCGCACCCACACGTCCGCTCTCCGATGGCGAGCCGTACTTTCGACAGCTCACGTTCGACGAATGGGACATCCAGTACGCCGACGCCACGTTTATGGCAATGCCAGCGGACGAAGCAGCAAACGACCAGCCCGACACGCACGCTTTTACCGTGCAGGCTCATCTGCCGCAGGGCGGGCAGGCAACGTTGCATATCAATAAAGTGATGCCCTCTGCGGGCAGCTCAACCGAAACCGTCACGCAGATCGGCCAGATCAAGGCCAGCGCATCGGGCGCGGATAATCTGGCGACGTTCACGCTCGAAGACACGTTCCTCGATGCAGCTTCGGGCCTTCTGGAGGAAGGGTGCAAGCTGCGCTTTATGCTCGACTACCAGGGCAAAACCTACACGCTCTCATCCCCTATGGCCGTTGTCACCGCGCCGGCCGCAAAGGCGGAATCGGGCTCGACCACCATCATTCCCACCACCATGGACCAAGAGATCACTCCGTTTGATTTCCCCGCGGCGTTTCCCGGTATCGGCGGCAATAAGTTCACGTGCTGGATGCCCACATTTCCCATTCTGTTCGATTTCTCGTTTGCTGGATACGTGCTGTTTGGCGGAGGGTACAAACCAGCTAGCTATATGAACGATTCGGGCAACCCTGATCCGGAATACTGGAAGAAATCGCCGCGCGAGTCGGGCGCCAAGCAGGCAAACCGCTACCTCGACGAGATGGAGGGGAAGTGGAATCAGTACAAGAGGATGAGTGCCGGTTCGGGCACCGATCCAAGAAACACCAAGCTCCTTCGCCACCATTGCACGCCGCTGTTCACGATGGATATCGCCACACAGCTGTACGGCTCGCTCGCCTACGATTGGGTGGGCAAAACCTGGGGTAACAACAACGACCCCGCATACGGCAATATTAAGGCCCTCTTCCAGGTAAGAACCGACCTCAATTGGACCGAGCAGTTTACCCTAGGACCGGTGCCATTTTTCCTAAACGTCAACCCCTGGGTGCTGGCAAAACTGGCGCTCGCCGTGGGTGCCCACACGCACGGCAGCGGCGCGGCGTTTTTTAAAAACATTTCGCTCGACTATTCAAACACGTCGGGCTCGTTCACCATCCAGATCGGGCTTGCCGTCACCTTTGGCGCCGGCGTTGCAGGCGTCGCTTCGTCTGCCGTGCGCGGCGCCGCATCCCTCACGCTGTTCATTGGGTACGAGAAGGCAGATGGACACCAGCTTCCGCGACTGCGCGTAGGTGCAGACGTCGATGTCGATGTGATACTCCAATTCGTAATGTTCAAGTGGACCACCAAGGCTTGGTCGGGGTCGTGGCCCACGCTCATCGATTCGTGGAATATGTCGGTGAACAATGGCGACCAGTATGTGCTCCAGCGCTCTGAGCTCGCATTGGGTGGAGATACGCCTTATACGCTGGATGCCTGCTTCGGCTCGACCGGCAACATTGAGGCGGGCGGCGTGCCGCAATTTATCGCATCGGCCACCATCGTCACCAACGCCGAACTGCTCGCACGCGCCGAGGTTAAGGCCACTGCCGTAAACGCCGCGCCTGTCGTGCGCGATTGGGATCAAGCGGTCACGCGCATTGAGCTCGAGGCGGATGCAGAAAGCGACGACACGGGACAGATCGAGCATTTCGTCCACGTGCTGATGGAGAACGACGAAAACGCCGCGCCGATGTATGAGTACACCTACATCGGTCAGGCAACGAACACCGCTGCCGACCCGAACGCCGATTCTGCCGGCGTGTCGGAGGACGAGCGTGGCGGTATCAAGCCCTCGAGCGACAACGTGCTGTTTGCTGGCGTGCTCAGCGAAGCCCACATGAAGCTGGCAATGATTGCCGGCGTAGAATGCCTGTTCCGTATCGCCTCGGTGCGCTACGGCGACAATGGTCGCTCGCGCCTGGTGGTACACACAAAGGCAAACGGAACGTGGTCCGCTCCCACGCCTGTGGACTTTCCCCTTGGGTTTGGCGAGGGCGACGTGGAGCGCGACAGCATATACGATTACGACTTCGACGTAGTGGAATATACGGACGGAAGAGGAAACCAGGACGCCTACGTGCTGCTGGTCTCGGGCGAGCGCCCCGCCGGCGACGACACCCTTTTCGATATGGCAAGCACAGCCGGCATACTGTCCGTTGTGCGCCTGCGTATAAGCAACGACGGAGTTCGCGTGATATCGCACACGTCGTGGCGCAGCATCTCGCGCGGCCGCCTTCAGGAGGATGGCTACCATTGCCTGCAGTGCCCACGCATCACGGTGGGCAAGACACTTGTCAACGGGCACCTGTCGGGCGCCTACCTCCACCGCCGCGGAACCACCACAGAAAAGGCGCTCGGCAGCGAGGCCGAGGTTGCGCTGGAGTGCTTTACCCTGTGGTCGGACGTTTCGGGCGACAGCCTGACGTTCCGCCAAGTTCTCCGCTTTCCGCAGGCACCGTCGAGCATCGAGCTCGGCGCGCCCGAGAATATCAACGGCAAAATGGTGGTGCCCGTTGCATACGAGACCGCAGGCGGTTGTGGCTGTGCATCGTACGCCGTGATCGGCCAGTCCATTGCGGGCTGGGGCGTTATGTCGCCAGATGCCACAGTACCCCACGCGGTGCCGTGGCCGCAGCACACGGGCTTTTTGGCTACCGTCAACGAGCAACTGCAGCATATTACTTGGACGCGAGGCGCACCGGTATTTGCAACGCAGCCCGTGGGTGCCGCAGGCTGCGGCCCGGCATCGTTCAGCGTAAGCAACAACGGCAGGTGCGTGCTCTATGTAGAGAACACCGATGGCAAGGTGGGACAAACCTACGACGAAGAAGGCAACCCGGTAGCAGTGATGGGCAAGCACTTCCGCATCTTCGCCAGCACCTTGGCAGGCGATCTGTTCACGGAGCCGTTCGTGATGTGCGAGCTGGACCATCCCGTCGATCAGATAACGACTTTTTTGACGTCGGGAGGCATGCTCTCTGCGCTCGCCACGCACATTGTGAACGCAGAGAAGAGCGAGGCAGAGCTGCACGGCATCGAAGTGCCCTTGGTGGCGTGTGCCACTCCGACGGGCGCGGTCGCTACCTCGGGCGCGGTGGTGCCCGGAGCAGCAGGCGAATCCTTCATGGTCACGGTGCGAAACGACGGCAACACCTTGCTGACCGCTGGCACGATCGATCTGTACCGAGAGGACTCCAGCCAGCCGTTCTCCAGTGCATCCATCGGGTTCGGAGCGAATGCACGAATGGCATCGATCTACGATCCGGAGCTCGCCGAGGATGCTTCGGCCAACGACATGGCACACGTGAAGTACGCGCTCGAGACGCTGGGCGCACGTTTTGCGACGCACCCACTGGTTGCCGACAATGGAAACGCCGTGCTGGCACCAGGCTGCACGGCACAGTTCCGCATGAGCTTCGCCATCCCCGAGAGTTGGAGCGACGAAGTGGGCAAACGCGTAACGCTGTATGCGAAGGCGCGTGATCTGGTGGCGCTCGACCCCGTAACACTCGAAGAGATTCGACCGGGCGCAAACTCGGCGCTGGGTGCCGTACTGCACGAGCTTCATGTGCCCGACGCGGCATGCGAACGCTCGGAAGTTCAGGTCGGCGTATGCGACAGCACGGATACGACAGGACTTCACGACGCCCCGATGACAGCAGACGGCGATGGTGGCTCGAGCGGCGGCGGTGCTGACGAGGGCGGCGGCTCCGGCGGAAGCAGCTCCGGCAGTGGCAAGGACCACGGCAATAACAAGCGCTCCGGAAAAGCGGGCGCGCTCGCCGGCACGGGCGATGTCAACGCTCCCCTTACGGCAGCCGCTGCAGCACTCGCCGCGGCAGGCGCCGGCCTTATCGCCTACAGCGCCCGCCGCATGGCGCTCGAAAAAGACACCGCCAAGGAGGTCAATTCGGATAAGCCTCGCTAGCTCCTAGTTACTTTTGTGAGAGACGCCGACTCGGCTCATCGAACATCAAATGGGCTGGTTCTGGATACCCAGAGCCAGCCCATTTCGCATTAGATATCGTCAGTGGAGTTGAGTTCTGCCTCGAGCTTGGCACGGCGTCTTTTCGCCAACAATCCACACGACATGTCTTCGACAGCGTATCCAACCGCAAACGCAGCAAGACACATTCGGCCGTCTTCAAACTTACTCGGACAGAGCCGACTCGGTTTTGTCCGAGTAAACGAATCTCCATCGAACTCCGAACGATTGTTCGATGGATTTCGTGTTGGTTGGAATCGTCTGTGGGCTGGGCTATGCTACCTTGACTATCTATATGACTTAAACGCAGCAAAGGAGCACCGAGAGAGCGAGTATGGCAAAAAACACCGCAAACTATGGTAACGACAGTATCCGCCAGCTCAAGGACGAGGAGCGCGTACGCCTGCGCCCCGCCGTCATCTTTGGCTCGGACGGGCTCGACGGCTGCGCGCATGCCGCCTTCGAGATCCTGTCCAACGCCGTTGACGAGGCGCGCCAGGGCTACGGCAAGCTCATCACCCTTACCGCCTTTCGCGATGGCTCTATCCAGGTAGAGGACAATGGCCGTGGCTGCCCGCTCGACTGGAACCCTTCCGAGAAGCGCTTTAACTGGGAGCTCGTCTTTTGCGAGCTCTACGCCGGCGGCAAGTATAACAACAACCAGGGCGGCGACTACGACTTCTCGCTCGGTACCAACGGCTTGGGCTCGTGCGCGACCCAGTACGCATCCGAGTACATGGACGTCACGGTTTGGCGCGACGGCAACAAGTACTCCCTGCACTTTAAGAAGGGCAAGGTCGTCGGTGCCAAAAAGAAGGCACTCGAGATTGAGCCCAGCGACGAGGATCGCACCGGCACCACCATTAAGTGGCGTCCCGATCTTGAGGTCTTTACCTCCATCAGCATCCCCCACGATTGGTATCGCGAGACAATGCGCCGCCAGGCCGTGGTCAACGCCAACGTGACCTTCCGCCTGCGTATCGAGGGCGACGATGGCGAGTTTTCCGAAGAGGATTTTTGCTATCCAAAGGGCATCGAGGACTACGTGCTCGAGAAGGTCGGTACCGACTACCTCACCGAGCCCTTCTTTATCGAGGCCGACCGTCGCGGTCGCGATCGCGAGGACCTGCCCGACTACAACGTGAAGATTACCGCGTGCATGTGCTTCTCGCGCACCTTCATGATGCAGGAGTACTACCACAACTCATCGTGGCTCGAGAACGGCGGTTCGCCCGAGAAGGCCGCCCGCAGCGCTCTGACCAGTGCCGTCGATGCTTACATTAAGCAACAGGGCAAGTACAACAAAAACGAGAGCGGCATTAAGTGGCAGGATGTCCAGGACTGTCTGGTGCTGGTGACCAACTGCTTCTCCACCCAGACGTCCTATGAAAACCAGACTAAGAAGGCCATCAACAACCGCTTTATCCAGCAGGCTATGACGGCCTTCTTTAAGGAGCGCCTCTCGACTTACCTGATCGAGAACAAAGACGCCGCCAACAAGATCTTGGAGCAGGTGCTCATCAACAAGCGCTCGCGCGAGAACGCCGAGAAGACGCGTCAGAGCATCAAGACCAACCTGCAGCAGAAGACCGACATGGCCAACCGCGTGCAGAAGTTCATCGACTGCCGCTCCAAGGACAAGAGCCGCCGCGAGATCTACATCGTAGAGGGCGACTCGGCGGCAGGCGCCATTCGTACCTCGCGCGATGCCGAGTTCCAGGGCGTTATGCCCGTCCGCGGCAAAATCCTCAACTGCCTAAAGGAGGACTATCCACGCATCTTTAAGTCCGACATCATCATGGACCTCATGCGCGTGCTGGGCTGCGGCGTGGAGATCAAGGACAAGCGCATCAAAAACCTTGGCGCCTTTGACCTGGACAACCTCAACTGGAACAAGGTCATCATCTGTACGGACGCCGACGTCGACGGTTACCACATCCGCACGCTCGTGCTCACCATGCTTTACCGCCTGGTGCCCACACTTATCGACGAGGGTTACGTGTATATCGCCGAGTCGCCGCTCTACGAGATCAACTGCAAAGAGAAGACCTACTTTGCCTACACCGAGCTCGAGAAGAACGGCATCCTCAAGGAGATTGGCGACCAAAAGTGCTCCATCAACCGCTCCAAGGGTCTTGGCGAGAACGACCCGGACATGATGTGGCTCACCACCATGAACCCCGAGACGCGTCGCCTGATCAAGGTGGAGCCCGAGGACGTCACCAAGATGGAGACCATGTTTAACCTGTTGCTGGGCAACGACGAAGCGGGCCGCAAGCGCCATATCTCCGAGCACGGCAAGGAATATCTGGACCAGCTGGACCTGCAATAGCAGCAAATCGATAACGACGGCCCATAAGAAGTTCAAGAGGAAATCGTGGCAAAGAAGAAGACGAAGAACCAGCCAAAGAAAAAGCAGGTCAACGCCGAGAACGTTATCGGCCTGCACTCCGAGGTCACCGACCAGCCGATCACGCAGACGCTCGAAGTCAACTACATGCCCTATGCCATGAGCGTCAACGTCTCGCGTGCGTTCCCCGAGATTGACGGCTTTAAGCCGTCGCACCGCAAGCTGCTCTACACCATGTACAAGATGGGTCTGCTCAAGGGCGAGCGCCAGAAGAGCGCCAACATCGTGGGCCAGACCATGAAGCTCAACCCGCACGGCGATGCCGCGATCTACGAGACGATGGTGCGCCTGGCGACGGGCAACGAAGCGCTGCTTGCGCCCTTCGTGGAGTCGAAGGGCAACTTTGGCAAGTACTATTCGGGCGACCTGAGCTACGCCGCCTCGCGTTACACCGAGGCCAAGCTCTCCCCCATCAGCGCCGAGATCTTCAAGGACATCGACAAGGACCCGGTCGACTTCGTCGACAGCTACGACGGCGCCATGAAGGAGCCACGCCTGCTGCCCACCACGTTCCCCAATATCCTCGTCTCAGCCAACAAGGGCATCGGTGTCGCCATGGCGTCCGACATCTGCGGCTTCAACCTCAACGAGGTCTGCACTGCCACAATGCACTACCTGCAGGACCCCGACTGCGACCTGCTCGAATACATGCCCATGCCCGACTTCTCGACCGGCGGCGAAATTATCTACCGCCGCGAGGAGATGGAAAAGATTATCGAGACCGGCCTTGGCAGCTTCCAGATCCGCTCCCGCTGGCGCTGGATTCCCGAAGAGCGCATCATCGAGGTCTACGAGATCCCCTACACCACCAAGACCGATGTCATCATCGAACGCATCGTCAAGCTCTCCAAGGAGGGCAAGGTCAAGGAGATCGCAGACATCCGCGACGAAACCGACCTCTCGGGCTTGCGCATCGCTATCGACCTTAAGCGCGGCGTCGACCCCGACAAGCTCATGGCCAAGCTCTATCGCTCGACCACGCTGCAGGATTCGTTCTCGTGCAACTTCAACGTGCTGGTCGATGGTTACCCTCGCGTTATGGGCGTGCGCCAGATCCTGCACGAGTGGGTCAAGTGGCGTATTGAGTCCACACGTCGCCGCATTAACTTTGACCTGGGCAAAAAGTCCGAGCGCCTGCACCTGCTGCACGGCCTTGAGGCAATCTTGCTCGACATCGACAAGGCCATCGCCATCATCCGCGGCACCAAGCTCGAAGCCGAGGTCGTGCCCAACCTTATGAAGGGTTTCGACATCGACGAGACCCAGGCCGAGTTTGTTGCCGAACTTAAGCTCCGCAACATCAACGAGGAGTACATCCTCAACCGCACCAAGGACATCGCCAAGCTTGAGGGCGAGATTGCCGAGCTTGAGGAAATCCTCTCCAGCGAGGAGAACATCAAGAAGGTCATCAGCGACGAGCTGGCCGCGGTCAACAAGAAGTATGTGATGCCGCGCCGCACGGGCAGGATCGAGCCCCATGAGGTTATCGAGGTAAGCTTGGAGCCCGAGGTCGAGGAATATCCGGTTACCATCATGCTTTCGCGCGATGGCTACCTTAAGAAGATGACGGACCGCGTACTCAAGAAGGCGACCACGCTCAAGTACAAGGACGGCGACAAACCCTTTATCGAGCTCCCGTCCTCCAACACCCACGAGCTGCTGGTCTTTACCAACAAGAGCCAGGTGTACAAGTGCAAGGTTGCGGCGTTTGAGGACACCAAGTCGGCACAGCTGGGCTCATACCTGCCGACTGACCTTGAGATGGAACCCGACGAGAGTGTCATCTGGGTCATCGACCCCGAGGACTACAAGGCCGACGTGCTGTTTGTCTTTGAGAACGGCCGCGTGGTGCGCGTCGCGCTTTCTGGATACGTCACCAAGACCAACCGCAAACGCCTTAAGAACGCCATCTACGGTGGCAGCAAGCTGCTGCATGCCCAGGTGCTCAAGGAGGACCGCGACATCGCGCTGGTCTCGAGCGACTACCGCCTGATGAACTTCAACACGTCGCTGCTCAAGACCAAGACGACCACCAACACGCAGGGCGTCCAGGCCTTTACCGCCAAGAAGGGCCGCTCGGTCACCACCGTCGGCACGACCGAGGAGATCCTTGGCGCCGGCGTCTCGGCCGAGAAGTTCACCGCGCAGAGCCTCCCCTCAGCCGGTGCCCTCATGAAGGAAAACGACATGCCGAGTTTGTTTGATTAGGACGACGGCAGAACCGGCATAGTTTTACAAAGCAGCGGGGCCCGGAGCGCAGCAATATCGCGCCCCGGACCCCGCTCGTTGCAGAGGTCATCCTCGGAAATGTCGACGATACGGGGGCTTCCCGCACCGTCCTAAGCCGTTAGCAAAACTCGCAAAAGTTAGCAAAAGTTGCAAAAATTAGCAAAACTTGCAAAGGAGCCACCATGGAGTACAGCAAATGGCTCCGCCATGCCAGGCATGCTCGAAGATATTATCGAGCGAACCAAAGAAGCGGCAGATAGCTACCTTTCACAGTCTCACGCGCGCATGAACGGCGTTCAAATTGGTCCAGTGGGCATCGATTGGACATATGTTCAAGAAGCCCAGGGCAACTGGCGCACGTGCATGAATGGCATCTTCAGGCAACTCGAGAAGCATGGCATCGGGCTTCTCTCGAAACGACCTATCGAGAGCTTTCCGATAAAGACATTGAGTTTTTACTCGCGATGCTGCCCGATTCTGGCCCCAGCAGGGTCTCGGAGATAGCCAAACGCATGGGCGTCGCCAGCAACTACGCAAGCCAATACAAACGCCGCCTTCTCGAGGACGGCGTCATCGGGGAACGTGGGCGTGGTCTCGTTGGCTTTGACATCCCCGCATTCAGGGAGTTCCTGAGCGAGAAAGTCTCCTAGCACGCGGAGATTGTCCATAAGGACATCAACGCATGGCAATCAGTAATCCTCTTGGTAAGGGAAGTAGGCTTTCCGCCAACGCTGATTGCCATGCGTTCTTCTTGTCCTTAGGCGAGCTTGCGAGCGAGCTCTCGCACCTCTTCCAACTTGGGCGACGATGCCATGCTGTCGCGCTCGGTCATACCGCTGATGGTGACAATGCCCTGGTCCTCCCACTTGCAGTACGCGCAGGTTGACTCGTACATAGCAATCGCCGCATCATAGACGCCCTCGCTGTGGCTATCGAGCAAAAGGGCCGTCTTGGTGAACGGGAAGCTTGTAGCACCAAAGGCGTACAGGCGGTCGATGGCGGCCTTCTCCTGCGCAGTGATATCAAACCAGTAGATAGGCGAAGCGAAGACAACCATATCGGCGCCTTTCAGCGACTCGATCACGTCGGCCATGTCATCCTTCTGCACGCAAGTGCCCTCGTGGGCGAAGCAATACTGACACCCCAGGCAACCACCGATTTTCTTGCTGGCAACACGGACGACCTCGACCGTATTGCCGCCCTCACGCGCGGTCTCGGCAAACGCCTCGACCATGGTGTCAGTATTGGCGCCCCTGCGCGGGCTACCACTCAATACAACGATATTCATAGAAAACTCCCTCCCTCATGCCGCAGGCGCGCGGCACACATTTTGTTGTAACCAAAACGGATGGAGCTATTCAGTCGTCTGCAGGCCACATCTCTTGTTCGCGTTCTCTAGACAAGGCGCAAACGGTGCTGCACCCCCCCTGTCGCGCTATATCCCTACGCAGTGTTCAGAACCCCTGCTCACCGAGCAGCACCGCGCGAGGTCCAGCACGAGTACGCCTTCCCGGGTACAGGTCTCATGCCCTATGCGGGAGATGAGGACCTTCGGGAACACGTCCCCGATGGGCAGAAGCGACGCGAGCTCCCCCTCAAGCATCAAGTTGATGCTCATATCGCCTCTCACATACGCTCTCCTTCCCGGTTTCGAAACTCGAATTGATTTAAAGTTTCGAAACCGGGAAGGCAATATACAAAAGGATGTGTCGAGGAACGAATCCCAGCCACGTCATGTCGGCAGCGATGAAGGGCGCATCCGCGCGTGCTACAATGCGGGCATCAGAGATGAAAACACAGTCCCCGTCGGGTAGTCGTGGGCGTGCGCTAGTCCGCATCAGTAACCTGCCTCCTTGGTTGTCCCTTCTCTGCATGGTCATCTACATAAAGGAGGAACCAACCATGCAGATCAGCGTGTCGTCCACCCTGACCGTATATCACGACGGTCAATTCTGGGTCGGGATGGCGGAGCATGTCGAGGACGGAAGGTACGGCGTCGCCCGCATCGTCTTCGGCGCGGAGCCGTCCGATGAGGAGATCCTGCAGTTCGTTGTCGGCAAATGGGAGAAACTCTCGTTCTTCGGTGACGACCCGGTCGAGACGAGCAAACCCGCGAAGAACCCCAAGCGGCGCGCCCGTGAGGCGGCGAAAGTCCTTAAACGACCGGCGGTGAGCACCAAGGCACAACAGGCGTTCGCGGCACAGCGGAAAGCGATGAAGCGGGAGTCGGCTCAAGCAAGAAGCCAGCGTCGCGCGGATGAGGCGGAGACGCGCTTCGAGCAGCGAAAGTTGAAGCGCAAGCAGAAACATCGCGGGCATTGATCGCTATTTGCAGCAAGGCAAACCATATACAGCAGCGGCGCCAGTTCCACTTGAAGCCGACGCCGCGTAGACGCTGATGGTGACGGCTATGCACGGGCACGGGCGCGCCACCGCACTTCACAGCTTGTTTCTCAAGTATTTGGGACGCACACGCGGCGTTCAAAAATGCGGAGCGACTCCGCATGGCTCGAGACTGAGCCGAGATGCCCTACTTCTCGCCCTCCAGCAGCCCCACGATGCGGTCGATGTCGACGGCAAAGCGAGGCCTTCCCTCGCGCTCGTAGCGGTCGAGGTATGCCTGGCACTCGGAGACAATGCGTTTGGTGTTGCCATCGATGATGCGCTGGAGCGTCTCGTAGTAGGCCGAGCCCTCGGTCCTGAAGCGGCGCTGGTAGGCCTTGGTTATGGGGAACATCTTGATGTAGTGGATGCCGTGGCGGCAGCCGGGGCGCGTCGTGGGGCGGGGTGGCAACGCAAAGTACTGGTCTTTGGGCACGTTAGGGGCGATGTTGGAACGCAGCGGCACGGCGAAGTCCCTGCGCTTTCCGCGGAAACGCAGCCTCACCACCACGATGCAGGGGCGATTGTGCTTAAGCATGAGCTCGCGGTCGCCATCGACGAGGTCGAAGAAGTCCTGGGAGATGGATACGATCTTCATCGGTTGCGCCCCCCTTCATACGAAGCGGGGCCCGCATCGCTGCAGGCCCCTACAGGTGGGCGATATTCTACGCCTTGCGGCACCCCGTCGCCCACGGAGGCTAAACGTACACGTAAGCCGTACTCTGAAAGCCGCGGCTTCCGGCAAGTAGTTTATACCACGAAAGGTCGCTTTCGATGCGCATAGCTCGCAAAACAACACTCGCTGGGCCGTCACCCCTGGCCGTTACCCTCCAATCTTCATTGGAGTCAGCAGGTCAATTCATATATTCATGGGGGTTTATCCTACCGTCGGTGAGCGATTTGGTTAGGGTGCCGAAGCGGTCGAGGATGTCGACGACCTTCTGCTGGGTGCCGATGGATGGGGCGGGAATCTCGACCCTCGATAAGTCCACAGGCGCGGCTTCGATTACCTTTTTCGATTTAGCGTATTGCTCTTCAGATCATCGTGGTGTGCTCGTAGCCGCGCTCCACGAGGAGCCGCTCGGCAACGTCGAGAATCTTCTCGACCGTCTCCTCCGGGTACTTATTGCGTGCCACGGGCACCTCCGTCCTTGTTATCGCGATAAACATACCATGAGTGGCGTACGGGTCGAGAAGGGCTGGCGCCAAAAGAGCCCAACGGCCGTTACGGCTTCGTTAGAAACGCGCCCCACCATGGATGTTGAACCCGAAAGGTAAGGTGCGCGGGCACGGCGACTCGGCCCGCGCGCCCGGAAGAGAAAGGATAAGCCCATGGATTACATGCTCGAGACGCGCGGGCTCACCAAGCGCTTCGGCCGCGGCGACCAGGCGCAGGACGCCGTGGCCGACGTGAGCCTTCATATCCGCGAGGGCGAGGTGTACGGGCTGCTCGGCCCCAACGGCGCCGGCAAGTCGACAACGCTCAAGATAATCTGCGGGATGCTGCGGCCGACGGCCGGGGAGATCCTCTTTGCCGGGCACGCCTGGCGCCGCGAGGACCTCTACGCAATCGGCAGCCTCATCGAGGAGGCGCCGCTCTACCCCAACCTCACCGCGCGCGAGAACCTGCGCGTGCGCACCACGCTGCTGGGCCTTCCCGAGAGCCGCATAGATGAGGTGCTCGCCGCCGTGGACCTCGCAGACACTGGGAAGAAGCGCGCCGGGCGCTTCTCGATGGGCATGCGGCAGCGCCTGGGGCTCGCGCTGGCGCTGATCGCCCGGCCACGCCTGCTCGTGCTCGACGAGCCCATCAACGGCCTCGACCCCATCGGCATCGAGGAGCTGCGCGACCAGATCCGCGGCTTCGCGGCGGCGGGCACGACGGTGATCGTCTCGAGCCACATCCTCTCCGAGGTGCAGCAGATGGCGGACACCATCGGCATCATCTGCGGAGGGCGCCTCGCCTACGAGGATGCGCTTCGGCCCGGGCAGGACCTCGAGGAACTCTTCATGAGCTTCTGCCGGGAAGGGCGACGAGCACGCGGGGAGGTGGCGGCATGACGGGCGAGAAAGGCGGCCTGCTCGCGGGCCTGCGCGCCGAGGCCCTGAAGTCGCGCCACGCGGCACCGGTTCGCCTGGCCGTGCTCATGGCGCTGCCGATGCCGCTGCTCGGCGCGATGCCCTACCGGGGCGTGCAGATCTTCAGCGCGTGGAACTACTGGTATGCGCTCTTCCTGCCCGTGTCTCTCTCACTCGTGGTGGCGTGCGTCGCGCGGGCGGACGCTCGCACGCGGATGCGGGGGCTTCTGGGCCTGGGCTTCCCGCTCGGGCGCGCCTGGTGGGCCAAGGCGCTCTGGTGCCTCGCGCTCTGCACGCTCTCGAACCTCGTGGTCTTCGGCATCTACCTCGCGGGCTCGGCGTTCTCCTCGCAGGGCCTCACGGCCGCGGGCACGCTCACGATGCTCCTCTGCGCGCTCGCCAACACGGTGACCGCGGCGTGGATGATCCCCGCAGGGCTCTTCCTCACGGCGCGGCTCGGCATGCTCGCGGGCATCTTCTGCCCGCTCGCCACGCAGCTCGTGGGTGGGTTCGCCTGGTCGCTGATGCCGCTGCCGCAGCTCTTTCCGCCGTCGGCGAGCATGGTCATCCCCACGAGTTTCATCCCCGTGCTGCCGAGCGGCGAGCCACTCGCGGCGGACATGGCGCTCGGCGGGGCGCTCGCGGCGGACGGCATGCTCACACTGGCGGGCCTTGCGGTCTGCGCGATCGCGTTCGCCGCGCTCACGGCGGCGGGCGCGGCCTGGTTCGCGCGCTCCGAGGAGAGGTGATGGCCATGACACGACTCTCCGACCCGACGCCGCGCATGACCCTCCCGCGGGCCCTGCTCTCCGAGGCCCTGCGCCTGGCGCGCTCCCCGCTCGCAGTGGTGCACCTCGTCTGCGGCCTGGCAGCCGGTCTTGCCTGCGGCGAGTACTTCTCCATAACCCGATGGGACCCGGCGCTGGGCGCGGACGCCTACGCCCAGTTCCTCGGCGCCCTCATGCCGCTCATGTCCGCCATCGTCTGCGGGCTCGCCGTGGACGAGGAGCGCGCTGCCGGGCGCCTCGCCAACCTCACGGCGGTCCCCTCGCGCGGGCGCGCCGTCGCGGCGAAGCTGCTCGCCCTTGCGGCGCTCGGCGCAGGCGCGCTGGCCGTGGCGCTCGGCGTGTTCGGGGCCGTGCTCGCCGTCGCCGGGCGCCTACCGCTCGGGCCCGCGCCGCTTGCGGCCGCCTGGGTGGGCATCGTGCTGGGCAGCCTGCCCCTCTATGCGCTGGAGCTCGGCGTGGCCCTGCGCCTCGGCCGCAACGCCGCCATCGGCGCCGGCGCGGCGGGGGTGCTCCTCGCGTTCTTCTCGGTGGGCGGACTTGCGCACGGCCTCATGACCGGCGAGCTCACCGGTGCCCTGGCGACGCCCCTGAACTGGGTGCCGCTCGCCTGGCCCGCGCGCCTAGGGTCGCTCGGGGTGGAGGCCTTCATCGACGCCGCACGCGCGGCGGGCCCTCTCCTCACAACTGCGCTCGCTGGCCTCGTGCTCACCCTGGCAGCCGCCGCCGTCCTTCTCGCCTGGTTCTGCCGCTTCGAGGACGGGAGGGCAGATGCGTAGGAAGCCGTTCGCCGTCGTGCTCGTCCTCCTCTCCGCAGCGCTCGTTCTGGGCGGGAATGCCCTGCTCGACGCCGGCTGGGGGTCGGTGCTGCGCTCGATCGCCGACCGCGTGCTGCCCAACCCTGAGATCACCATGTGGGCGCCCGCGCCCGAGCCCGGTAGCCACGCGAGCTCCTACGCCGACGCCACCGGGGCGGGGGCGAACTACGTCTACCTGGTGGACGCGGCGGACGACAGGGGCAATGTCCGAGAGCTCCAGCTCATCTTCTTCGGACGGGAGTCGGACGGCGAGGGCTGGCTCGAGATCGAGGCGCGCGGCGGCTCGGGCGTGCGCTACCGCGCGTGCGATGCGGCCGAGGCGCCCGCGGCTGCGCGCGGGGCTCTGGACCGCTGAGCGCGGCGCTAGTACAATTCCGACGGAAGTTTCAGGAGGTCGAACATGGCGAGGATACTGGCAGTGGATGATGAACGGGCGATCCTCGACGCGCTCGCGCGCGTCCTCGGCCGCGACGGCCATGAGGTCGTCAAGGCGGCGGACCCGACGGCGGTCCCGGGGATGGACCTCTCGCGCTTCGACCTCGTGCTCTGCGACGTCATGATGCCGGGGCTCGACGGCTTCGAGCTCGTGCGGCAGATCCGCCCGGGCTTCGACGGGCCCATCATATTCCTGACCGCGCGCGTGGCCGAGGAGGACGCCGTGGCCGGCTACGGCCTGGGCGCCGACGACTACGTCCGCAAGCCCTTCGGGGCCGCGGAGCTGCGCGCCAAGGTCGCGGCCCATCTACGCCGTGAGCGCCGGCCGCGCTCGCACGCCCTCTCCTTCGGGGAGGTGCGGATCGACCTCGGGGCGCGCGGCCTCGCCGTGGGCGGCGAGGCCGTACCGCTCACGCCCACCGAGTACGCCATCTGCGAGTACCTCGCCCGCCACCCCGGGCAGGTCATGAGCCGCGCGCAGATCCGCGAGGCGGTGCTCGGCTGGGAGAGCGACGCCGACGACGCGGCCATATCCATGCAGGTCAGCCGCGCCCGGAGGAAACTCTCCGAGGCCGGCGCCGATCCGATCGCGACCGTCTGGGGGATGGGGTACAAGTGGCAGCTTTGAGGACCGGGGCGCGAGGTCGCGGGGGCATGCCGCTCTCCTTCGTCATCGCGCGCTACTTCGCCTACGCGTTCGCGGCGGTCGCCACGGCGTGGCTCGCCTCGTTCATGGCGCTCTCCGCGGCGATCAACGCGGGCTTCGTCTACGAGGCAAGCTGGGGGCCGGCCAATGCGCGCGAGGTCGCGGAGGGCCTGGCACGCGACGGCGTCTGCGGGCAGCAGGACGTGCCGACGGCGTACCGCTACCTCATCCTGAATAAGGACGGATACGTGCTGATGACAGACCTCGAGGGCACGCGGCTCGAGGACGCGACGGAAATGGCCCGTGCGGCACTCGCCGCTGATCCAAGCACAGTGGAGATCGAGGGTGGGGGCTCGGGCCTCACCTACGCCGCGTTCCCGCTCAAGGGCGGCGGGGCCTGCGCACTCGTCAGCGAGTACCTGCCGCAGTGGGTCTCGCGCGACCTCGCCGGCCTGCTTCCCAACCCGCAGAACCTCATGCTCGTCGGCGCCGCTGCGGGAAGCGCGCTCGCGCTCGCGCTCGTGGCGCGCCGCGCGAGCCGCGTGATCTCGCGCAAGATGGCGCCGCTCGCGGAGGCAGCGGGGCGCGTCGGCGCGGGGGATCTCGACTTCGCGGTCGGCAGCACCAACGTGCGCGAGGTGAACGACGTCCTCGCCGCGATGGACGCCATGCGGACCTCCCTCGCCGAGTCGCTCGAAGCCCGCTGGGCCGCGGAGCGGGGGCAGCGCGAGCAGGTGGCATCGCTCGCCCACGACCTCAAGACGCCGCTCACCGTGCTGCGCGCCAACGCCGACTTCGTGGCGGAGGAGCTGGAAGACGAGAAAGACGCCGACCTCGCGGCCGCCGCGCGCGACATAGCCGGCAGTGTCGAAAGGCTCGACGGCTACGTGCGCCTGCTCATCGAGGCCTCGCGCGGGTCCGGCGGGGCGGAGAGGGCCCCCATGCGGCCGGCCGAGCTCTGCGAGCAGGTCCTCGCCGAGGCCGCCCAGATCGCCCGGGCGCGAGGCGTGACACTCGACGCGGCCACGGGCCCCGCTGTCGCGGGCGCGCCCGAGGCCCCGCTCGACCGAACCACCCTGGCGCGAGCCGCCGCGAACCTCGTGGTCAACGCCGCCGAGCACGCGCGCTCGCGCGTGGCGGTCTCCTGCGACGTCGCGGGCGGACACCTCGTCATCGAGGTGGCCGACGACGGACCGGGCTTCTCTCCCGCCGCCCTCGAACGCGGCTGTGAGCGCCTCTTCACAGACGACTCCTCCCGCTCCTCGCGCGACGGAGGCCGCCACTACGGGCTCGGCCTCCACGCCGCCGCCGAGGCCGCGAGCGCCCACGGGGGCTCCGTCTCGCTCGCCAACAGCCCCTCGGGCGGCGCGGTGGCCACCATCGCGGTCCCCCTGTGCGGGGCCTGACGACTCAGGCCCTCGCACCGGCGTGCCTCGCAACCAAACGCTTCCATCTTGAAACACGGGGAGTAAATCGCGAAATCGCAGGTGAAAGGGAGTAAAACGGCAAAGAAAAAGCCTCCGTCCCAACCTGGTGTTAGCGCCGGGCGATTTTAGCCGCTAATAGTCAAACTATTTTGACCAATCCCG
>URLR01000013.1 GCA_900548815.1 uncultured Collinsella sp. | reverse complement strand
TACACGAGCCTTATCGTCGGCAGCGTCAGATGTGTATAAGAGACAGGGCAGGATCAGCGCCGCGTGAACATGCGAGCCACGCGCTGCAGGCCGGGATAGGCGTACTCCAAAAACTCACGCAGCCCGCAGTAGCCCGCATCGTAATAGGCGATGTTCAGGCGCTTGCAGTTGCGATGGCAAATGCCCTCAAAGGGGCAATCGGCGCACCGCGCGCAATCGCGACGCGGCTCGTTCAAAAACATGCGCATGGTCTCACAGGTCGCCATTGCCTCAAGGGAATCGACGCGAATATCGCCCACGCGGTACTCATCCAGCGCATAGAAGTCGCACGGATACACCGAACCGTCGCTTTCCACCACGAACTGCGGAGCGCAGCGGCCGAGCATACCGCACTGCGACGGAAACTGCCCGAGCGCCATCTGCATGACGTTCTCGAACAGCCAGATGCTCACATAGCGCCCAGCACCGAGCTCGCGCCACCACAAGTCGAACAAGCGGCGGTAGAACGAGGAGAAGGCACGCGGGTCGAGCGAGAACGTGTCCCGCTCATCGTCGAGGCCCGGCAGGCACGGGATGAACTGGATATGGGTGATCTTCTCCTGCTTGATGAAGGAGAAGACGCGCTGTGGATGCGCCGCCATCTGCGAGGTGAGGACCGAGAGTATGTTGACGTCCACGCCGCGCTCGCGCAGCAGGCGAACGCCGCTCATGACGCGCGCGTACGTAGCGGCACCGTGCGCATCGGGACGCATCGAATCGTGCAGGTCGCGATAAGCGTCAACCGAGACTCCGATGAGGAACCCGTGCTCGCGGAAGAACTCGGCCCATTCCTCTTCGATCAGGTAGCCGTTGGTCTGCAACGCCCAGCTCACCCGCTGGTTCTCACGGCGCTCCTCCACCCGCGCGACGAACGAATGGAAGAAGTCAAGGCCGGCCAGGGTGGGCTCGCCGCCCTGGAAGGCGAAAGAAATGTGCGCATCACTCGCCACGGCGAGTGCACGGTCGATGATGGCACTTGCCACGTCTTCGCCCATGACGCGGGCGCTCCGCTCCTCGCGATGAGCAGCGACATCGCAGTAAAAGCAGTACCTGCACCGCATGTTGCAAGCACTCGATGCCGGTTTTATCAGAAAGCCAATATGCTTCGCGCACATGGCACATACCCCCCTTCGCACAGGCTAGCCCTCACTCATCGGGCCGGAAACCACCTCCTTACCCGAGGCGGCGCATCCGGCCCGCACAATCACCGCATGAATCTTAGGCCAAGCCCAGGCGCTCCTTTTGCTCGGCCGGGGACTCATGCTCCTCCAGGCCGCGCAGCAGCAGGTCAATCATGCGCTGTTCGGCGTGGTCGTCCTTGCCGGCGAGATTATTAACCTGGCCGTAGTCACTCTCAAGGTCGAACAGCATCGTCTGCTCGACCTCGGCGAGCGGCGTGGCTCCCTCGATCTGGGCCGGCTTCTTACAGGGGATCTTGAACAGCGGGTACTTGGTGCGTTTGAAGTAGCGGCCACACTCAATCTCCTCCGGGCAGTCCGAACCCATCTTTTTGCGGATGGTGTGCGGCAGTGCGGTGTACTCGAAGCACGGCTGGTTGCCGGCGACCGGCGCGCGGAAGTAGGTGTAGCGGCCGTCGGTGACGTTGACGGTCATGGCGTGCACGCCGTACAGGGCGTAGCCACGCGTGGGCGCGTCAGCATCCGTCATGAGCGGCACGAGGGAGGTGCCGCACACATCTGCGGGAATCTCGCAGCCGTGGGCCTCAAGCACCGTGGGCATGATGTCGATTGCCTGAGTGAGCTGGCGGGCATGCTCGCCGGCGCGGGCGTTACCCGGGAAGTGCACAATGAACGGCAGATGCGCGAGCTCGTTATACAGGTGCATGTAGTTTTTGCCCATGTAGTCGCGCTCGCCCAGGAAATAGCCGTGGTCGGTGGTGACCATGACCATGGTATCGTCCAGCATCCCGCGCTCCTCGAGCTTGTCGATGAGCCTACCAAACCAGCGGTCGGTCATGGTGACGAGGGCCTTGTAGCGGCGCTGCAGGTAGTCCTCCGCGCCCTTGTTGACGTCGGTGGCGGAGACGCGCTTGTACTCAGGAATCTCGAAGTAGTCGCGGTCGAGCTCGCCAGTGCCGCCGTACATCTCCATGTACTTGTCGGGCACATCGAAGGGCTCGTGCGGGTCGAAGGCCTCAACCATAAGGAAGAAGTCGTCGGCCCCAGCATTGCCGTCGATCCAGTCGCAGGCGGACTGGAAGGTCTTGGGGCTCGGCATGTCCTCTTCGTTGGGCCAGAGCTGACGGTTCTTCTGGTACTGCTCGCGCACGCGCCCGTAGAAGGTCTCGGGCATGTTATTCGGCTCATCGATGCGGCTGACCCACGGGTCGCCCTCCTGGCCGCGGTA
Organism: uncultured Collinsella sp.; assembly: GCA_900548815.1. Classification (GTDB taxonomy): domain Bacteria; phylum Actinomycetota; class Coriobacteriia; order Coriobacteriales; family Coriobacteriaceae; genus Collinsella. The sequence continues at coordinate 35,565 of URLR01000013.1, read as the reverse complement.
GTAATCCCAGGTGTTGAACTCCTGGAGGTAGCCCTCGCCACCGGTGCGTAGGTAGTGGCAGTGGTCGGTGGTGATGTGGCAGAAGTTGCCGTTCGCGCGCAGGCAGGCCGGCAGCGTCACATCGAAGGGCTCGATGGGGCCCCAGGGGCGCTCGAGGAAGTTGTAGCGACCGGTGAGGATGTCGCGGCGGGCAGGCATGCAGGGAGCCGAGCCGATCCAGTGGTTGTCGAACACGCAGGAACGCTCGGCAAAGGCATCGAGATTGGGGGTCTGGACGTCGGTTGCGGGGTTGTAGCACGACAGGACGTCGCGACGCAGAGTATCCATGAGCACGAGGACGGTTCTCATTGGCATCCTTTCGATAGTTGGATTTGCCAGATGGCGATACGCCAAAGGCACATGGGCATAATGGAGCGCACCCCGATCGCGCACGATGGAGAGCACATGAGACAACGATGCCCGCGCCCGGCATGCGGGGCGCGGGCATCAAACGATTTGCCTTTTGATAAGCTCGCGATTAGGCGAAGATCTTGAACGCCGGGAAGTAGAAACCGATAGCGGCGAACACAAGGGAGAACACAATCAGACCGATGATGATCTGGGCGGAGTTCTTGCCCTGGCCCTTCTTGAGCAGGCGATAGCAGATGAAAGTCAGAACGACAGGCAGCAGGAAGGGCAACACCTTATCGAGCTGGTCCTGGAGCACCAGCGGGTCACCCTCACCGAAGGCGAACTGCACGGCAAGCTTGAGCTTAACGGTCGTGGCGATCAGGCCGCCGGTGACCATGACGCCCAGCACGTTGGCGAGGTTGCCCAGACGGTCGAAGACCTGGACGCCCGCCTTCTCGACGAGCTCCATGCCCATCTCGTAACCCTTGTGCAGGCCGAAGTACTTCAGCGGCCAGTACAGCAGGTTGATGAGCAAGAACATCACGAGCGGACCCACAATGGAGCCGTTGTCGACGCACATAGATGCGCCGATGGAGCCGGCGATCGGGAACCAGGTGAGGTTCAGCAGGGAGTCACCAAGGCCGGCGAAGGGACCCATGAGGGAGGTCTTGATGCCGACGACGGTGTCCTTCTGATCCTCATCCGTGGTCTCCTCCAGGGCGGCGGTGATGCCAAGGATGAAGGGGATCGCGAGCGGGTGGGTGTTGAAGTACTCGAGGTGGCGCTTCATGGCGTTAACGCGCTCCTCCTTGGGGGCGTCCTTGTAGAGCTCCTCGAGGACAGGGGCAAAGCAGTAGGTCAGGGACAGCGACTGCATGCGCTCGTAGTTGTGCGCGAATTGGCAACCCTGGGTGCGCAGCAGGACCTTGTTCAGGGTGGAGTTGGAGATCTTACCCATTAGAGATCGTACTCCTCGTCATCATCGGAGCCGGCGGCAGAGGCGGCGGCAGGGGCGGGTTGATTCTTCTGGCCCTCGGTAATGACGTCCCACACGCCGGCGGCGGCGCAAGCGGCGAGCGCGATGCCCACGGTCGGGACGTTGAGGAAGGCGGCCATGATAAAGCCGAGCAGCAGGAAGATCCACATGTTCTTCTTCATCATCATGGTGAGGAGCATGGCCAGACCGACGGCGGGCATCATGCCACCGGCGGTGGAGAAGCCGGTGAGGACCCACGGAACCTGGTTCTGCAGGAAGGCCATGATGTCCTCGATCACGAAGGAGCCGATGCCCGTGGCGATGAAGACGGGAACGGCGCGGGTCAGGAAGAAGCACAGGGCGCCGGTCCAGAAGAACTTGTTGACGGCGTTGAACTTACCGGACTCGATGGCCTTGTCGGCACCGTGGACAAGCGAGACGTTAGTGGTCATGACCAAGATGTTCAGCTGCTGAACCAAGGTGGCGGTGGGGATGCCGATGGCGACTGCCAGGGCGATGGCGCTGGCGGTGTCGGTGGAACCCATGATGCCCAGGGCGGCACCGACGATGGTGCCGGAGATGACATCCGGCGGAACATAAGCGCCGATGTTGTTGACGCCGAGCCACATGAGCTCCATGGTCGCGCCGATCATGATGGCGGTCGTCATGTCACCGAGGATGATGCCGACGCCGACGGATGCCAGCAGGGGCTTGCGGAAGCCCAGGTGGGGACCGAACTGGTCCCAAGTGCACAGACCCGCCCAGATGGCGAGCAGAAGTGCCTGAAGCATAAGCCTCTCCTTCCCTATTCGCCCATCGTTCCCTCCGATGGGCACGCCCCGGGTTCACATGCCCGGAGATGGTTACTTACTTAGTAGTTCTTGAGGAGCTCGGACACGGGCTCCTTGGAATCGCGCGTGGTGGTCTGAATCCAGCAGTCGACGCCGAGGCCAATGAGCTCCTCGAAGGCGGCCTTTTCCTCGGCGGTGACGGACATGTTCTTGTGCAGGCGATGACGCTGCTCGTTGAAGCGCATGCCGGAGACGTTCAGGTAGTCGAACGGCAAGCCGTTCTCGTGCAGCTTGAGGGCGTCGATGGGGTTGGTGAAGAGCACCATCGTGGCCTTCTTGAGCTCGGTCTTCTTGAGGACCTCAATGAACTTCTCGACACCGAAGACGGAGACCTTGATGTCGGGGGCGGCGAGGCCGGCGACGGACTTCTGGACGGGGTCGTTGGCGACCTTATCCGAGACAATGATTGCCGATTCGATGCCGAAGTCGGGAATCCAAGTGGTGGCGACCTGACCGTGGATCAGGCGGTCATCGATGTCGACGAGTTTGAGTGCCATGATGTTCTCCTTTTCGTTTGTACGTTCCTTCAGTACCGTTTACGAATGCTCTGCTCGATCGAGGCGCCCACTCGGGGGATACGGGTGAGCGCCACTCGAATCGACGGGCTAACGAGCCTAGAGGTCCAAATCGTCCTCGTCTGCCTCCACGGCCGGAGCGGGAGCCTTGATCTCCTGCTGGGCCCCCGCGTGAGCGGCAGTGAGCTGGGCACGGACCGCGTCGGCGGAATCGAGGCCATCGCGGGTGAGCAGGAGCTCGACCGCAACGGGCATGGACAGGCCAGTGTAGGCAACCATGTTCATGCCGTTGAGCAGGCAGCGGGTAGTCACGTTGAATGGGGTGCCGCCGTAGATGTCGCATAGGGTGACGACGAGTTCGCACTCGGCGCTGAGGGTCTCGTAAGCCTCGCGCATCTCGGACTCGAAAGACTCCAGGCTCTTCTCGGCGGTGAGACCAAGAGCGATGACATCAGGCTGCTTGCCCGCAATCATCTCGACGGCGCCGAGGGCGGCCTGAGCGAACTCTCCGTGACTTGCAAGGATGACACCGATACGCATCTTCTGTCCTTTCATACTTATTAATTCTCTTCGTTCTGTTCGTTCTGTTCGTTCTGTTCGTTCTGTTCGTTCTGTTCGTCTATATTTGTTTATATTTGTTTATTGGTCAAGAGATGATTTTTGGAATGAGCTCTATTTACCTCCTATTTGATGGTTTTTTCCGTGAGCGTTATGTTTTGACCGGTGAAAGGTAATGTGCCTTCGTGAACGGTTTGCGTTTATTTATGTTGTTCGTTTACATTGAAATAAGAACAAACGCTCGATGAGGGAGTCGGCACTCATGAAATCCGAACGCCAGCAGGCCATTCTCGACTTGCTCGATCAACATCATTCGGTATCGGTAAACGAGATATCTAATACCCTATCTGTTTCGGATATGACCATCAGGCGTGACCTGGCCGAGCTTGCCGACAAGGGCCTTCTTGTGCGCGTACACGGAGGGGCTCAGCTTCCACACTCCGCCCACGGAACAGCCCTTTCACGTTTGACCCCGCATGAGGAGAAACGTCGTTTTCAAGTTGATCAGAAACGTGCCGCTGCTATAGCCGCCGCCCAAACCGTCTCAGCCGGCGATACGATCTTTCTCGGTGGAGGCTCCACTCTCGAGCTCATGTGTTCGTATTTGCCCCAGGAGGACATACGCGTCGTCACCAACAGTCTTCCCGTGCTGAACCTGCTAGCCGACAATCCACATATAGATCTATTCTTTGTTGGTGGCATGATGCGTCACGACACGCGAGTTTTCACCATGCCATACAACGGCCGCGGCCCCTACGGTCTATCCGCTCCCAAGGCCTACGTCTCGGCAACCGGTATTTTTGGAAACGAGGTCTTTGGCTCTCGTCCCGATGCAGCCATGGTCCTCTCAGACGCTCTTTCTCGAGCTCAGGAGCGTTATCTTGTTGTAGATGCTGAAAAAGTCGGAAGGCGCGACTTCTGCCTTTTCACCACACTGGAGGATATGACCGCGGCATTCATTAACGAGGACGCAGACCCCCGGACCATCGAGGCCCTCCGCGCCTATACCTCCGTCATTACCGCATAATCCAATTGGCAAGCCATGCTTAAACCCGAACGTCACGAACAATTACTTGAGCTGTGCGCTCAGCGCGGAATGGTCACTGTTGCCCAAGCCGCAACAATCTTTGGTATATCTGAAATGACCGCTCGAAGAGACTTCGATGAGCTCTCGCGACGCGCTGGCGTCATCCGCGAGTACGGTGGCATCCGACTTTCAAGCGGCTCCCCCATTGCCGAAGAGGTCCCGTTTTTTGAAAAGCTCTCAATCCGCTCCCCTGAAAAAGAGCATATCGCACGCACCGCTGTCAACCTCATCAGAGAGCGCGACACCATCTTCCTCGGACCCGGTTCGACTTGCGCTCTCATCGCCCGTGCGCTGCCGCGCATGCGGCTGCGCGTCATCACAAACAGCATCATCGTGCTGAACATGCTCCAGACGCGTAACGATGTGGAGATCTGGGCCCTGGGAGGACAGTATCGCAAACGATCGGGTTCTTTCGTCGGGCCCATCGCCGAAGATGCTCTCGCCCCGCTCGGTATCGACACTTGCTTTATCGGCACCAACGGCGTACTCGCCCAATCCATCTCCTGTTCTAACCTTGAGGAAGGACGCTTACAGGCGCTCGCTTGCGATCGCGCCGCCAAGCGTTACCTTGTCTGCGATTCAAGCAAGATCGGACAGATGGACTTCTTCGGCTTCTTCAATCTCGATCAAATGGACGCACTCATCACCGATGCAAATGTCAACGACAAACAGCGTTCCATGGTTCTCGAATCAACTCGCATCATCGTCGCAGAATAGGCCTGTTTTGATTTAGCTGGACACCACAGCAAAGACCCCGATTCGATAAAGCCGAATCGGGGTCTCATTATTCGCATCAAATCGCAAATAGGTCAGCAGCTACTTCTCAGTATAGACGCTCTCGCCACCGAGATAGGTCTCGACGAGGGATAGGTCGGGGTTGAGGACGACAACCTCACCCACGTAATCGGAGGTGCCGGCACCGGTGAGCACCACATTGAGGCGACCGTCGCCCATGGCGCGGGCGTCGGCCAGGAACGCCTCGACGGCCTCAAGGTTATCCTTGTAGATGTTCAGCGTGTCAAGCCAAAGCTCGGGAGACGACACGTTGATGTCTGCTTAACTCTGCTCGCTCAGACTAATGACTTTGTTGGAGGTCCACTATTTGCTGGAGGGTGAACTTGCATTGGGACGGTTCGCCTTCTGCTTGTGGCTTTGCCTCATCGAAATTGAAGATCATGATGGCGCAGTTGGGGAGTTTTGTTGGGAGCTCGAAGCCCTCTGGGGCTGCAGCCTTGATAAATTGGCGGCTGGCGCTGCCGTGGCTTACTGCTAGGAGGGTTTCGATGCCCTCGGAGCCCATGAGATTGGTGAGGGCGCCTACCATGCGTTCTTGCAGTGCGCGGCTTCCTTCTCCTCCGAAGGGGACCAGATCCTCGCCCGGATCCCAAACGTCGGTGGGTAGCGCGTCGTGTGGGCCCTCTTCGAAGGTGCCGTAGCAGCGCTCGATGATGCCTTCGCAGGGCTCGACTGCTGCGTCCGGGCCGAGGAGTTCGGTAGCGACGAGCTGAGCAGTGTCCATGGCTCGGCCTAAGGGCGAAGAGGCCACTTTGTCGGGGACAACGTCGTGGCCCTTGAGCCATGCGGCTGCCATTCCCGCTTGTTTGCGGCCCAGGTCGGTCAGCGGTGAATCGCAGCGGCCCTGGACCAGCTTTTTGACGTTGAACTCCGTCTGACCGTGGCGGAGTAGATACAGCTTCTTCATGCTCTCCCCTTCTGCATAACCTGCTTTGCCGGCACAGCCTTACTCGTGGGTATGTCCTACGTAGTCTTCGTCGATCGTAATCTTGGCAATCGACTTGGGGTATTCCGATTCGACCCGTTGTGCCAGCGCGTGCTTTAAGTCTTCGGCACTCATCTGCAGATCCGAGGGACGCACGCAGTCAAAAATCACGTTGGTGTGCGTGGGACCCGGCACGCAGCGCAAATCATGAATCGAAAGGCGGCTATCGATCTCCTGGGCCATTGCGTTGATGCGCAAGCGCATGCTCGCCACCTTGGGATCGTCGGTCACAATGGGATCGTAATGAAGCGTGACAATCATGCCGTCTTCGTTCCTAAACGCCTGCTCGATGTTATCGAGCGTGTCGTGACTTTCCAGCGGGCTGGCCTCGGCTGCCATCTCGGCGTGAGCGCTTGCAAACTTCCTGCCCGGGCCGTAGTCGTGAACCATCAGATCGTGAACGCCCAAAACGCCGGGGTAGCTCATGATCTTGTCTCGAATGTGCTTGACCAGCTTAGGATCGGGCGTCTGGCCCAAAAGCGGGCTCACCGTATCTTGAATAAGTTCAAAGCCGCTCCAACCAATATAGGCGCCAACGGCAAGGCCGACCCATGCGTCAAGATTGATGTGCGTCACCTGCGAAACAATTGCACATGCCAGCACGGCGCCTGTGGCAAGAACATCGTTCTTGGAATCCTGGGCAGTCGCATGCAGTGTCTCGGACTCGATACGGTCGCCGAGCTTTTGGTTGAGCGCCGCCATCCACAGCTTAACAACCATCGAAAGCGCCAGGACTGCCACCAGGGCAAGCGAGAACTCGACAGGTTCGGGGTGGATGATGCGCTCAAACGAGGACTTCACCAGTTCAAGGCCAATGAGAAGCACGAGCGCCGCCACGACAAGACCCGAGAGGTACTCGTAGCGACCATGGCCGTATGGATGCTCGGGGTCGGCGGGCTTGCTCGCCAGCTTAAAGCCCAGCACGCTCACGATATTCGAGCTGGCATCGGACAGGTTGTTCATGGCATCCGCCACAATCGAAACCGATCCCGAAACCACACCAATTGCGCCCTTCGCAGCACAAAGCGCAACATTGGCGAGAATACACACCACGCCCGTCAACGTGCCCACGCGCGCACGGTCGCCCTGCGCACGTTTAACAATCCACTCGACCATCTACATCCGCCCCCACGGTACTACCTATATATCTATTGCTCAAACGGATTGTAGTGTAGCCACTTTGTCCCCCAGATACAAAAAAGGCCGCAACCCACACGGGCCACGGCCTTGGAATATGGCAAAGGAATCGTCCTTGTGTCGCACAGGTTTACGCGCTTACTTCGGCCACGCTCTTCGAGGTTTCGGGTGAATCGGCTCCGTCCCCCGTCGTCTGTCCCTTCGCCGGCACCACGCCAAAGCAGTAGCTCAGCGCCGCAGACACCGCAAATGCCACACCGCCGGCAGCGCAGCACCACAGCAGGTTCGAGATGCCGCCCGTGGCAAAGCCAATGACCATAAGGACATTCGTCATGCCGATGGTATAGGCCGTAACGTGGCCCACGGCCGCAACAAGGCCTCCGACGGCGCCGCCAATGGCCATGCACGTCAGGCACCTGCCATATTTAAAGCCGCAACCGTACAGCGCCGGCTCGCTTACGCCGCCAAGAACACCCGAGATTGAATAGCCCAGCATGAGCGCCTTCTCGTCCTTATCCGCAACGCGAAGCGACGCGCCAAAGGGCATGCCCCAAACGGCGAACGTTGCCATCGTCGCGGCGATCAGGATGCACGAATCCGTTCCCACACTCATAAACTGCGCATAGGCGAGCGATAGGACAACGTTGCTGACGCCGGCGATCTTTAGGAACTCCCAGCCCGCAGCAAGCCCCATGAGCGTGAGCAGCGACACGATGCCACCGGAATTGCCAAGCATAAACATAAGCTGGCCCAACAGCATGCCCAGATAGCTGCCCGCCGGCGCCGTAATACACAACGAAACCGGAACCATGACAAGCATGGTTGTAAACGGAACAAACGAAAACGCCACGGCCTTAGGGATAACGCGCTTAAAGAAACACTCCACTCGCCATAGCACGGGCACCGAGATGAGAACCGGAATAACAGTCGTCGTGTAATCGTTGACCGGCGCAGGAAGCAGGCCATACACGGAAGTCATCGATGCCCCCGTCGTCGATGCGGCATCGAAGAGCTTAAGCAGATCGGGCGCAATCAATACGCCGCCCAGCATCATGCCCAGCTGCTCCGAGCAACCGAGCTGGCGGGCGGCCGCCCAACCAAGATAAATGGGCAAAAAGTAGTAGCCGGCGTTATAGAGCCAACTGTAGAACAGGCGATAGATTTCGGAATCGGCAGACCACAGGCCCAGCATGCCTTCGCCCATAATGACGGCGACGGTGCGGAACAACGCCGCGCAGACAATAAACGGCAGCGCCGACATCATGCTTTTGGACAGATAGTCCACCACAGCCATGGCGTTTGATGAAACCGTCGTTGTAAACGAGGTGTTAGAAACTTGAGGCATGGAACGCCTTTCCCAATGCGACATGCGGGTTGTCCCTTTGTCACATCGTGCGGTACTGACCGATTGCGCGGTACTTTTCGTAGCGGAGGTTTGTGAGGGTCGCGTCGTCGAGACGTCCAAGCGTATCGAAGGCATCAAATGCCGAGGACATGACGGCACCGGCAATCTCCTCATGTGACAGGCCCCTATCATCAACAATGCCGTCGATGATGCCGAGCGCCAACAGATCGGGGGCCGTGAGCTTAAGCGCCTCGGCGGCCTCATTCGCGCGCTCGGTATCCTTCCACAGGATCGACGCACAGGCCTCGGGGCTCACGACCGAATAGGCCGAGCTCGAGAGCATCAGGATGCAGTCGGCCACGGACAGCGCCAGCGCGCCACCAGAACCGCCCTCACCTGTCACCACCGAGACAATCGGCGTCTTAAGACCGCTCATCTCCATGAGATTCTGGGCAATCGCCTCGCCCTGGCCGCGCTCCTCGGCACCGATGCCGCAAAAGGCGCCCGAAGTATCGACCAGACACAGAACCGGTCGACCAAACTTTTCGGCCTGGCGTATAAGGCGACGCGCTTTGCGGTAGCCCTCGGGATGTGCCATACCAAAGTTGCGACGCATGCGCTCTTTGGTCGTGGTGCCGCGCTCGATGGCGATGACCGTTACGGGGCGTCCGTCTTTCCAGCCAATGCCAGCCACCACAGCAGCGTCGTCGCCAAAGTAGCGGTCGCCGTGCAGCTCCACAAATCCATCCAGGCCCAGCGAGATCATCTCGCCTGCCGTGGCGCGATCTGGCGAGCGGGTCTGCTTGACAATCTCGAGCGCGGTTTTTGGTGCGGCCGAGCGCTTGAACAAGTGTCCCAGCTTTTTGCCGCGGCGACCCATATGCACGATCTCATGCGGTGCCCCCAGGCCGGGCGCGTGCCCTTCGTGCAGCGCCAGCAGCTCGCCTACCGTGAGCGCAATCTCGCCACGCGGAACAACGGCATCGCAAAAGCCGTGCTCCAGCAAAAACTCGGAGCGCTGGAATCCCTTGGGCAGGCGCTTGTGCATGTTCTGCTCGATCACGCGCGGGCCGGCAAATGCCGTCAGGGCATCGGGCTCGGCCAGGATAATGTCGCCCTCCATGGCAAAACTCGCGGTTACGCCTCCGGTCGTGGGGTCGGTGAGCACCGTGATATACAGGCCGCCCGCCTCGCTGTGGCGCCTAACCGCCGCAGAAATCTTGGCCATCTGCATAAGCGATGTCACGCCCTCTTGCATGCGCGCACCGCCCGAAACGGTAAAGCCGACAACTGACAACCCCAGCTCGGTCGCATGCTCAAATGTGCGACAGATCTTCTCGCCCACCACGGAACCCATCGAGCCCATCATAAAGTTGGCGTCCATAAAGAAGAGCGCCGTATCGCAACCGCAGATTTTGCCTCTACCGCACACAACGGCATCGCGCTCGCCCGAACGCTCGCTCACGCTCTTGAGCTTGTCAGCATAACCGGGAAACGAGAGGAAGTCCTCCGACGCCAGATTGGCATCCCATTCCTCAAACGTGCCCTCGTCAACCGTCATGCGCATGCGCGCGCGACCGCTCACGCGAAAGTGTTTTCCGCAACGAGGGCAGACCTCGAGGTTGTCGTGCAGACGCGCCTCATCGATCACGCGGCGGCACTCCGGGCACTTGATAAACACATGGCGCGCGGGAAACTCGGCGCACGACTCGGTCATCGGTCCCTCGAGGACGTTGACCGTCTTCGCTTTTCTATTCATCAGCATAGAGATGCCCCATCAGATCGGTGTGATACATGCCCGACAAGAACTCGTCGTTTGCCAGCACGTCGAGCTGAAGCTCGCTGTTTTCGCTCACGCCCTCAATCACGAGCTCGCCCAGGGCCGAGCGCATCTTGCGAATGGCGCCGTCACGCGTGGGCGCACACACGATGAGCTTGCCAAGCATGGAGTCGTAGTACGGCGGAACTTTCGCACCGGTAAACATGGCGGAATCCCAGCGCACGCGCGGACCACCCGGCACACGCAACGCGGTGACCGTTCCGCATGACGGCAGAAAGTCCGGCGTTTCGGCATTGATGCGGCACTCCATGGCGTGGTTGCGGACCGGCATGTCCTCCTGCTCAAAGGGCAGAGGCTGGCCGGCTGCCACGCGCAGCTGCCACTTGACCAAGTCGGTATCGGTCACAAACTCCGTAACCGGATGCTCCACCTGCAAGCGCGTGTTCATTTCCATAAAGTAGAAATTGCCGTCGTCCGAATACAGGAATTCGATGGTACCGGCTCCTTCGTAGCCGACGGCACGAGCCAGGTCACGCGCCGCCTTATGCATGCGAACACGAATGTCGTCGTGTCCGTCGAGGCACGGCGCGGGACTCTCTTCGATCAGCTTTTGGTTGCGACGCTGCACCGAGCACTCGCGCTCGCCGAGCGAAAATACATGGCCCTGCTTATCGGCCATAATCTGCACCTCAACGTGGTGCGCCGGCGCGACGAACTTCTCCATGTAGCACTCGCCGTCGCCAAAAACGGCCTCGCCCTCGGCACGCGCCTCGATGAACGCCTTTGCCGCATCTTCCACGCGATCGACCTTGCGAATGCCGCGACCGCCGCCGCCTGCACGCGCCTTAATGAGCACGGGGCAACCAATGCGCTCGGCCTCGGCCGTTGCCTCCTCGGGGCTTTTGAGCAAATTGCAGCCCGGCACGATGGGCACGCCCGCCGCGGCAGCCGTTCGACGCGCGGCGTCCTTATCGCCCATGCTGTCGATCACCTCGGCCGAAGGACCGACAAACGCCAGGCCATACTTGTCGCAGTCGCGTACGAAGCTCGCCTTCTCGGAGAAAAAGCCATAGCCGGGATGAATTGCCTTAGCTCCCGACTTTACGGCACAGGTGAGCACGGCATCGTCGTTGAGGTAGCTCTCGGCAAGACGCGGGCCACCGATGCAATACGCCTCGTCGGCAAGTTGCACGTGCAGCGCGTCCGCATCGGCCGTGGAATAGACGGCGACGGTCTTGATGCCCATATCGCGGCACGCGCGGATAACACGGACCGCGACTTCGCCACGGTTGGCAATGAGCACTTTGTCGAACATGAAGCCTTCCTTAACTTTCGTGCATGAGTGCAAAGGACATATCGGCGCGGCAGCAAACCTCACCGTTGACGCTCGCAGTACCCGTCGCAAAGCGGAACGGCCCGCGCGCACGCGTGATGGTGCACACCAGATCAACCGTGTCGCCCGGGCGCACCGGACGCTTAAAGCGCACCTTATCGAGGCTCGTATAGAACGGCGTCGCGCCGCGCGCCTCCTCATCGCCCATCAGCAGCACGCAGCAGTTCTGGGCGAGCATCTCGCACTGAATCACGCCGGGGACGACCGGGTTTCCCGGAAAATGCCCCTGCAAAAAGTACTCGTCGCCCGTGATCGTGATCTTGCCGTGGGCCTCGTCGCCCACCAGCTCGGCCTCGTCGAGCAAAAGCATCGGCTCGCGATGCGGTAACAGCTTCTTGAGCTCTTCTTTGTTCATGGATATCACCTATCCGATCCTCATGAGGCAGCTGCCGAACTCCACGAGGTCGCCGTCGGCCACGCAGATCTCGAGCACCTCGCCATCCGCCTCTGCCGTCACCTCGTTGAGAACCTTCATGGCCTCGATGATGCAAAGGGTCTCGCCAGCCTTGACCTTGGAGCCCACGTGCACAAACGGTTCGTCGCCCGGCGCCGGGGCAGCATAGAAAACGCCGACCATGGGAGCGGTCACCTCGGTGCCCTTGGGCTCCGGTGCGGCGGCAGGTGTCTGCGCGGCGGGCTCCGGTGCGGCAGGCGCGACTGTGGGAGCTGCAACTGGAGCGGCCATAGCGCTCGGCATAGGCATGGGCACGGCAACCGGCTGCGCGGCGCTCGCGCGCTCGAGTTCGACCGCGGTGCCATCGGGCTCCTCAACGCGTACGCGCGTGAGGCCGCGGTCCTCCATAACATCGGCTATCTCGGCAAGTCTTTTGGAATCCATGCTCTAGCTCCTCGTATATCTACGCAGCGCGATGGCGGCGTTGTGTCCGCCAAAGCCCAGGTTGGTCGAAAGCGCCCAGGTAAGGTCGGCGCGAACCGCTCGATTAGGCGTGTAATCAAGATCGCAGACGGGATCGGGCGTGTGGTAGTTAATGGTCGGGGGCACCACGCCCTGCTCGAGCGCCATGGCACAGGCCATGACCTCGATGGCGCCCGTAGCACCGATCATGTGGCCGGTCATCGACTTGGTCGACGAGACGTGCGCGGCGCGTGCCGCGTCCTCGCCGAGCGCACGCTTAATGCCCGCCGTCTCGGACGAATCGTTGAGCTTGGTCGATGTGCCGTGGGCATTGATGTAGAGGCCCTCGGAAGGCTTAACGTCGCCCTCGGCCACCGCCAGCGATATCGCACGGGCGATGCCGGCAGCCTCGGGATCGGGGCTCGTGATGTGATAGGCATCATCGGTGTTGCCGTAACCCACGACCTCGGCATAAATGTGCGCCCCGCGAGCCAGCGCGTGTTCCATGCTCTCGAGCACCAGCACGCAGGCGCCCTCGCCCATCACAAAGCCGTCGCGGTCTGCATCGAACGGACGGCATGCCGTCGACGGGTCAGGATTAGTGGTGAGAGCACGGCAGGACGTAAAGCCCGCAACGGCATCGGGGATGATTGCGGCCTCGGCGCCGCCAGCCAGGATTGCATCGGCATAGCCATGCTTGATGGCGCGGAACGCCTCGCCCACGGCATGGGCCGAGGTCGCGCAGGCGGTCACCACGGGCAGGGTCGGGCCCTTTGCCTTGTGGCGGATCGCGATATTGCCCGAAGCCATATTGGGGATCATCATCGCGATCATATAGGGCGATGCGCGGCGGGGCCCACGGTCGGCAATCGTATGGACGTTGTCAACGAGTGTCTGCATGCCGCCCACGCCTGAACCCACGTAGACGCCCAGGCGCTCGCGATCGATGGCACCTTCGACATCAAAGCCCGCATCGTGCATGGCCTCGTCCGAAGCCGCCATCGCAAACTGAACGCAGGGGTCGAGATGCTTGGCGTCACGCTTACCAAAGTACTCGTTGCCGTCAAACCCTTTTACCTCGGCCGCCACCTTGACGGTAAACTCATCGGTATCGAAGTGCGTGATCGGGCCGATGCCGCACGTGCCGGCGCACATGGCTGCCCAAGTGGCAAGCGCGGTGTAGCCGAGCGGCGATACGGCACCGATGCCGGTGATTGCAACTCTCTGTTCCATCATGGTCTCCTCATCCAAGCCATTCTTCGGCCCTGGTTTCTACATCGCCATTCCGCCGTCGACGCGCACGACCTCACCCGTAATGTAGGCCGCCGCATCGCTTGCCAAAAAGCGCACCACGCCGGCCACTTCCTCGGGGCGCGCCATGCGCTTTAGGGGAATCTGCTCCTCGGTTGCCGCGCGAACCTTCTCCGAGAGCTTTGCCGTCATATCCGTCTCGACAAACCCGGGTGCGACCGCGTTCACTCGTACACCGCGGGGCGCAAGCTCGCGCGCCACCGCCTTAGTCAGACCGATCACGCCCGCCTTGGAGGCAGCGTAGTTGGCTTGCCCGGCATTGCCCATCAGGCCTACGACCGAGCTCATGTTGACGACGCAACCGCCGCGCTGGCGCATAAAGGTCTTGGTGAGCGCGCGCGTCATATTGAATGTTCCCTTGAGATTGACATCGAGCACGTGATCGAAGGCGTCATCGCCCATGCGCATGAGCAGGCCATCGCGGGTGATGCCGGCGTTGTTGACGAGCGCCCAAATGGAGCCAAAGTCGTTGAGGACCGCTTCCGCGCACGCGTTGACGGCAGCGGGGTCGGCCACGTCACATTGATATGCGCGCGCCGTGGCGCCAAACGTCTTGCAGGCTTCGCACGTCTCGCGCGCCGCATCGACGCTGCCGGCATAGACGACGGCGATATCAAAGCCGTCCTCCGCCAGGCCCACGGCACAAGCGCGACCGATGCCGCGCGAGCCGCCCGTGACCAGCGCCACGCGGCGCGATCCGTCGCGCTCGAGCGCGCCGTTGTTCAAGTTGTCCATGTCATTCCTTTCGGGTTACAGCCCTGTGGACTATGCGAGCTCGTCGGCAATAGCTGCGACCTGCTCGGCCGTTTCGCACGAATACACGCGAACGTCGCTCAGCGTACGCTTGACCAGGCCCGACAGCGTTTTGCCAGGGCCGACCTCAATAAACGTGTCGATGCCCTGATCCTGCAGAGCGTGTAGCGTGTCGACCCAGCGCACGGCATTGCTCACCTGGTTGGCCAAGACATCCGATACTGCTCGCGAGTCCGCCGGATAGGGCGCCGCCGTCATATTTGCCATGACCGGAATCAGCAGCGGAGACGGCGCGTGGCCGGCTTGGATATACGTCGCCAGTCCCTCAGTCGCCTCGGCCATATAGGGGCTATGGAATGCACCCGACACCGCGACCTTCATGGCCCGGCCGCCAGCCTCTTTTACTAGGACGTCGAGGGTCTGCAGCGCATCGGGCGCTCCGGCCACAACCGTCTGCTGGGGACTGTTGTAGTTGACCGGCCAGCAGTCCTCGCCGGCCTGCGCAGCCAGGTTCTCGACTTGCGCAGCATCAAGTTTGATGACGGCGCGCATGCCGCCGGGGTGACGCTCGGCCGCCGTGGCCATCAATGCCGCGCGCTCACACGCGAGCTCAAAACCCGCTCGCGTATCGAATGCCCCCGCAAAGGTGAGTGCAGCGACCTCGCCCAGCGAGAATCCCGCACAGGCGGCAGGCACCACGCCGCGCTCACGCAGAGCGGTAGCCGCTGCCAGGTCGTGAACGAACACGCACGGCTGCGTGTTCTCGGTCTGCGAGAGCTCCTCCTTGGAGGCGCTCCGGCACTGCTCGCTGGTCCCCGGGCGCACCTCGTCGACAATGGCGAACACCTCGGCGGCCGCCGGCGATGCCTCGATCAGGTCGACGCCCATCGCGGGGTGTTGGGCACCCTGGCCGGCAAACAGAAACGCTACGCTACCCATGCGGACGCACCCTTCAGGACGCGCTCGGCGCCATCGACCAGATCGTCAACGATTTCACGCGCGCTCTGGCGCTCGCTAACCATGCCGGCAATCTGTCCACACAAAAACGAACCCTCTTCGTAGTTGCCGTCCTTGGCGGCCTTACGCAGCGCACCGGTTCCCATAGCGCCGAGCTCCTCGGCACTCGCGCCGGAACCCTCGCTCTTGGCATAGGCGTTGGTGAAGGGGCTCTTGAGGGCGCGCACTGGATGTCCCGTCGAGCGACCGGTCGCACGCGTCGAAGTGTCGTTGGCCTTCAGGACCATCTCTTTGTACTGCTCCGAGACGGTGCACTCGTCTGCGACCAGAAAGCGCGTACCCACTTGCACGCCTTCGGCGCCCAGCATAAAGGCGGCCGCCACGCCGCGGCCGTCGGCAATACCGCCGGCGGCCACAACGGGAATGTCAACCGCATCGACGACCTGCGGCACCAGTGCCATCGTCGAGGTCTCGCCAATATGGCCGCCCGATTCGGTACCCTCGGCAACAACCGCCGTGGCTCCACGACGTGCCACGAGGCGCGCCAGCGCCACCGAGGCAACGACCGGGATGACCTTGATGCCCGCCTCGTTCCACGCCTTCATGTACTTGGCGGGATTGCCGGCGCCCGTCACGACGACCGGCACTCGCTCGTCAATCACGACCTGCGCGACCTCGTCGGCAAACGGGCTCATGAGCATGACGTTGACGCCAAAGGGCTTATCCGTCTTGGCGCGCAGCTCATGAATCTGGTCGCGAAGCCAGTTGGCGTCGGCGTTCATGGCCGCGATGATGCCTAAGCCACCCGCCTCGGACACTGCGGACGCCAGCGAGGCATCGGCAATCCAGGCCATACCGCCCTGGAACACGGGCTTTTCGATGCCGAGCAGATCGCAGAGAGGAGTCTTGAGCATCTCTACTTCTCCAATGCCGCCTCGACCGTATCGGCGAACTCGCCGACCGTCTTGGGGTTCTCCTCGGTATCGAGCTGGATGCCAAACTCGTCCTCGACGGCGACGAGGATCTCGACGGTGCCCAGGCTGTCGAGACCAATCTCCTCGAGCGTGGACTCGGGCTTCATCTCGACATCGTCAAGACCGGCGGTCTCACGGATAACGTCGCAAACGCGCTCGAAGGTCTTCTGATCTGCCATGGTAGTTCTCCTTTGGTTGTGCCCTAGGGCGTTTTTATTTCCTATGTGCGACTACTTCCAACGAAGCAGATAGCCACCTATATCCAGACCGGCGCCAAATCCAACCAAGGCGATGGTGTCGCCTGTGTGAAGTGCACCGGCGTTTGCCAGCCGGTCGAGGGCAAGCGGAATGCATGCGCTCGAAATGTTGCCGGTCTCGCGCAACGTGCGAACCACGCGCTCGTCCGGCACGCCCAGGCGCTTGACCGCCTGGCTCAGGATTCGTTCGTTAGCCTGATGGAATACAAAATGATCGATGTCTTCGACCAAAATGCCCGCATCGATCGCAAGCTTATGGACCGTGTCGCAGATGGCGTTGACGCCGAACTTGAACACGCGGCGGCCGTTCATGGACAGCACGCTCGCGCTATCTGCGGAATCCTTAAACGGCGAGGTACCGACCAGACCGGGAACGCGCAACGTCTCGACGTCGGGCGCCGTCGAAAGCTCAACGGCAAGGGGGTTGTCTCCCCCAGCTTCAATCACTGCGGCGCCTGCCCCATCGCCAAAAAGCACGCAGGTGGCACGGTCGGTCCAGTCGAGCGCGCGCGTCATCTGCTCGGCAGCAACAACAAGCACGCGCTCGGCACGGCTGCGGGCGATATAGCCCTCGGCGACATCGAGCGCAAATACGAAGCCGGCACAAGCCGCCGAGACATCGAAGGCAGGGCACGTCGCGCCAAGTCGCTCAGCAACGGCACACGCCTCGGCGGGAACAAGGTGGTCACCCGTCGTCGTCGAGCAGACGATCAGATCCAGCTGGCTCGCGTCGATTCCGGACACCTGGAGTGCCCGCTCGCTCGCCGCTACGGCAAGGTCGTCAAGTGACTCGGTGGTGCAGACGTGGCGGCTCTTGATACCTGTGCGAGTAAAAATCCACTCATCCGAGGTATCGAGGAACTCAGACAGCTCGTCATTGGAAACGCTGCGCTCAGGAAGCGCCGAGCCTGTTCCAAGAATCGTGAAACCCATCACTAACCTCCTTTGAGTTGTTGACGTGTTTACATCGACCAAGAGAGGATAACGCATTTCAGTCTTTGTTGATGTGTTAACATTAAATTGTCCAAATGCGACAAAGGCTTCACATTGTGTCTATCTCTCGACACCATTGCGTCATTCACTTATTCAATAAGGAGGTAGCAGCCGCTATGGATGCCCAATTAACGATTGTCGACGTAACCGGATCGACCAACGATGACCTGCTCGAGGCAGGAAAACAGGGTGCGCCGCACGGCACAGGACTTGCCGCCCGCGCGCAAACGGCAGGACGCGGCCGGCGCGGCCACAAGTGGGATTCAACCGCCGGCAACCTATTGCTTTCGATTGTCCTGCGTCCATGCGTTAATCCCGCAAAGTACTCTGGTCTTGCCGCCGTCAGCGGTCTAGCGGTGCTCGAGGCACTCGAAAAGCAGGGTCTTGCAAACGAGATTGGCCTCAAATGGCCCAACGACCTGGTCGCGCGTGGACGCAAACTCGGCGGCATTCTGGTCGAGGCCGCACGCGATAACGAAGGCAACCCCTTTGCGGTCTGTGGCATCGGCGTTAACGTGAACTATGTGCCCGCGGAGGTTCCCGATGGCGGCCTGCCAGCAATCGGCCTGTCAGACCTCAACAAGAACGTTCCCGCCGTCGACATGCTCCTCGATGAGGTCTATCACGCAGTTATAGACGCTGTAGATGCCTGGGCAGAGTGCCTCAACGCCAAGGAAGAATACGCCGGTCCGCTCGCGCCCGTCCACGACGAATATATCGCTCACCTCAATTGGATCGGGGAGCACGTTATCGCCCGCTCCCCCGCTGAGGACGAGCTGGCGCGTGGCATCTTTAAAACGGTCGATGGCTTTGGTCGCGCGTGCATCGAAACGGAAGACGGATTTCGATCCTTCCATTTTGAGGAGGCATCGCTGCGTCCCTTGAGCGAATAGGGCGCCGCAACCACCTACTCGGCAGCATTACCCCGCAGTCCAAGCCATCATTCAAAACAAAAGGGCCCCGCTGCCGTTACGGCAGCGGGGCCCTTTAAGCTATGAGCGATATCGCTTAGAGCTTGATGTCGATGTCGACGCCAGCGGGGAGGTCGAGACGCATGAGCGAATCAACAGTGCCCGAGGTGGGGTCGAGGATGTCGATGAGGCGCTTGTGGGTGCGCATCTCGAACTGCTCACGGGAGTCCTTGTTCACGTGCGGCGAGCGGATAACCGTGTACAGGTTGCGCTCGGTGGGCAGGGGGACAGGACCGGAAACGCGAGCGCCGGTCTTCTGAGCGGTCTCGACGATGAGCTTCGCGGACTGATCGACGACCTCGTGATCATAGCCCTTGAGGCGAATGCGGATCTTCTGGGTAGCCAACTTAAACCTCCAAAGAGTGCGAGAGATGTTCTCGCGGATTACGTAACAGGGAGCTCGAACTTAGGCGTTCTTGCTCATGACCTCGTCCACGATGGACTTGGGCGCGGGCTCATAAGAGTCGAACTGCATCGTGTAGGATGCACGGCCCTGGGTCTGGGAGCGAAGGTCGGTAGCGTAACCGAACATCTCGCCCAGCGGCACCTTGGCACGGATGAGCTTGCTGTTCTTGCGATCCTCCATGCCCTCGATCTTGCCGCGGCGACCGGAGAGGTTGCCCATAACGTCGCCCATGTACTGCTCGGGGGTCTCGACCTCGACAGCCATGATCGGCTCGAGCAGCTGCGGATCGGACTTCTTGAGGGCGTCCTTGATAGCCATGGAACCGGCGATCTTGAAGGCGGCCTCGGAGGAGTCGACCTCGTGGTAAGAACCGTCGAACAGGGTGACCTTAACGTCGAGGACCGGGAAGCCGGCGATAACACCGGTGTTCAGGGCCTCCTGGATGCCCTTGTCGATGGACGGGATGTACTCCTTGGGCACGACGCCGCCGACGATAGCGTTGACGAACTCGTAGCCGAAGCCCTCCTCCATCTTCTCGAGCTTGATGACGGCGTGGCCGTACTGACCGCGACCGCCGGACTGACGGACGAACTTGCCCTCAGCCTTCTCGACGTCGTGACCAGCGGTCTCGCGGTAGGCAACCTGGGGCTTACCAACGTTAGCGTCAACCTTGAACTCGCGGAGCAGACGGTCGACGATGATCTCGAGGTGCAGCTCGCCCATGCCGGCGATGATGGTCTGGCCGGTCTCGTGGTTGGTGGACACCTGGAAGGTCGGGTCCTCCTCGGCGAGCTTGGTCAGAGCCAGGGACATCTTGTCCTGCTCGGCCTTGGTCTTGGGCTCGATGGCAACGTCGATAACGGGCTTAGCGAACTCGATCTTCTCGAGGACGATCTCCTTGCCCTCGGCGCACAGGGTGTCACCGGTGGTGGAGTTCTTGAAACCGACGCAAGCGACGATGTCGCCGGCGGCAGCGTCGTCACGGTCGATACGCTCGGCGGCGTTCATCTCGAGGATGCGGCCGAGGCGCTCGCGCTGACCGTTGGAAGCGTTGACAACGTAGGAGCCGGACTCGGCGCGGCCGGAGTAAACGCGGACGTAGGTGAGCTTACCGACGAACGGGTCGGTCATGATCTTGAAGACCAGGCCGGAGAAGGGCTCGTCGAAGGAAGGATGACGCTGGATCTCCTCGCCGGTGTCCGGATCGGTACCGGTGACGGCCTCAACGTCGAGCGGGCTGGGCAGGTAGTCGACGACAGCGTCGAGCAGCTCCTGGACGCCCTTGTTCTTGTAGGCGGAGCCCACGAAGACGAGGTTGAGCTCGTTGGCCAGAACTCCCTTGCGCAGAGCAGCCTTGAGCTCCTCGACGGTGAAGTCCTCCTCCATGAGGATCTTCTCCATGAGCTCGTCGTCAAAGCTGGCAGCAGCGTCGAGGAGCTCCTCGCGCTTGGTGGCAGCGATGTCGGCAAACTCAGCCGGGATCTCGTCCATCGGCTCGGGGTAGGTCATGCCCTTCTCGTCGGCCTTGAAGTCCCATGCAGTCATGGTGACCAGGTCGATGACGCCCCAGAAGTTGTCCTCGGCGCCCATCGGGACCTGAGCGGCCACGGCGTTAGCGTCGAGACGATCCTTCATGGTCTCGATAGCGTTGAAGAAGTCAGCGCCCACGCGGTCATACTTGTTGATGAAGGCGATACGGGGGACGTTGAAGGTAGAAGCCTGACGCCAAACGGTCTCAGACTGGGGCTGAACGCCGGCAACGGCGTCGAAGACGGCGACAGCGCCATCGAGGACGCGCAGGCAGCGCTCGACCTCGGCGGTGAAGTCAACGTGGCCCGGGGTGTCAATGATCTGGATGCGGTAGTCCTTACCGTCCTTGTTCCAGAAGCAGGTGGTAGCAGCGGAGGTAATGGTTACGCCGCGCTCCTGCTCCTGAACCATCCAGTCCATGGTGGCAGCGCCCTCATGGACCTCACCGATCTTGTGGGTCTTACCGGTGTAGTAAAGAATACGCTCGGTCGTGGTGGTCTTACCGGCATCGATGTGGGCCATGATGCCGATGTTACGGGTATCGGAAAGCTTGTACTTAGGCTTAGCCATGTTAGTTCCTTACCTTAACTTACCAACGATAGTGAGAGAACGCGCGGTTGGCCTCGGCCATCTTGAAGACGTCCTCACGCTTCTTGACGGAAGCGCCCAGGCCGTTGGAAGCGTCGAGGATCTCGTTGGCGAGACGCTCGGCCATGGTCTTCTCCTTGCGAGCGCGGGAGAAGTTGACGATCCAGCGGATACCCAGAGCGGTGGAACGACGGGAGTTGACCTCCATCGGGACCTGATAGGTAGCGCCACCGACACGCTTGGGCTTAACCTCGAGCGTGGGCTTGACGTTGTCCATAGCCTTCTTGAAGGTAGCGAGAGCGTCGCCACCCTCGGACTTCTCGGCAACGATCTCGAAAGCGGTGTAAACGATGCGCTCAGCGGTGGCCTTCTTGCCGTCAAGAAGGACCTTGTTGATGAGCTGAGTCACCAGGCGGTTGTTGTAAACGGCGTCAGGCTGAACCTCACGACGATTAGCTGCTGCACGACGCGGCATGTGAAATCTCCTTAAGTGTCTACCGTGCGGCCCTTAGGCGGCACACGGCGAAAGTATCAAAACGTTATCTGGCTTATTTAGCCTTGGGGCGCTTAGCACCGTACTTGGAACGGGCCTGCATACGGTTCTGGACCGGAGCAGCGTCGTAGGCGCCACGGATGACGTGATAACGGACACCAGGGAGGTCACGGACACGACCGCCGCGGACGAGCACGATGGAGTGCTCCTGCAGGTTGTGGCCCTCACCCGGGATGTAAGCAGTAACTTCGATGCCGTTGACGAGGCGAACACGGGCAACCTTACGAAGAGCCGAGTTCGGCTTCTTGGGGCTCGTGGTGAAGACGCGGGTGCACACGCCGCGCTTCTGGGAGTTGTGCTGCAGAGCAGCGTTCTTGGACTTCTTGGGCACGGAACGACGGCCCTGGCGAACCAGCTGGTTAATAGTAGGCAAAGCGTACTCCTTCTCGAATGATTCCAGCTTTCTGTAAAGTGCAACGGCTTGAATCGAGGGGTCAGCATCCCCCTACGAAACACGCAGTTCGATAGGATACGTGGCGTTAGCTGTGCCGTCAACAGACCACGCCGCCGGGCGTATCCCAAAATAGCCATATTTCCGCAAAGCCTACACAAAAGGAATCCCCTCCTGTGCGCGGGGGCGGATTCCCGGCCCGGGCGGCCCGCTGTTTAAGTTTGCTGCTCTACAGTCCTGCGCAAGACGGAAAGCACATTAAGTGCTTTCCTTTGCGTGCGGAACTCGCGACAAACTTAAACAGCGGGCCGCCCGGGCCGGGAATCCGACGTGCTTGTCGGGGCAACGTTCCCTTCCAAATAGGGACAGGTTTATTTTGGTCGGTTTTATCTGGGGAAACGTCGCGCTCCAGCGGTGATCTGCTCTCATCTGTCGCATGGAAATCGGCGGCGTTTCCATTTAACGCAAAAGAGGCCGCTTCCCCTAGTAGGAAGCGACCCCAAATCTTACGAATAGACGATGGTAAAGGGCTCTTTCGTTTCGGTCTCTCCTGTTGACGTGCACCTCGTGCCCTCAAGCGTTACTGAGACCACTTGATCGACATCAATCAACTTCGTTGGCACCCAGATGTTCTCTCCGCTATTGCGCCCATAAGAAAAATATAAGTTGAACACCCCTGCGTCGTCATCTTCGATAATCTGCTCCGATCCATCCTTGTAGCTGACGGTCAGCTTATTATCAACTGCTTCATAGCCCAAATCATCGATGTGCGTCTGGATGGAAAACGGGCTAATCTCAAGAGGCGAGTCACCGGAGCGGAGTTCCTTTGTATCGACGTACGCTCCAATATTGAACTCGGGTGTCGACGCCTCAAACCGCCTCGCACTCTCACCTTCACCCTCGGTCCAATGGATATTCCAGGTGACAGCATGTTGCAAATCTCGCTCGCGATCCATAGCGGCAAAGTACATCGTGCCATTAATGACAGTATCGCTTGATGTGTCCTTATCAATTGTGCTGCGTGTGTCAGGCCATTTCTCGCCGAACTTCATATCGGGCGTGCCGATGCCCTGCTCTTCTTCACCATAGAGAACAAGTTCGCCAATCTCTGCTGCTGGCTTGTAGTAGTTAACTCCATTTGGATTGGACAACGTAAACGTCACGGCTCCGCAGCCGTTTTGGTCGATTGCCATCTCATGGATATCAAGCGTATAGCCGTTGCCCTCGACGGACAGATTAACCTCCTGGACTGCGCCTTCCAGGCTTTGGGGCGCGATGCCATCGCCAAACTCTCTGGTGTAGGTATATTTAGTTCCCGATGAGCCGCCGTTGGTCCAGGTAATGGAATCCCCGTTGCCGTGGTTTCCCCAGGCAGAGGCAAAATAGCTGGAATTGACGACGGCGTAGGCGACCCCTCCGGTCGCCAGCACTCCGGCAAGGCATCCGATCACGGCAACATACAGAGGCTTCGCGTGACCCTTTCGGCGAAGCGGCTCACCAGCAGCGGCATAAAGAACACGGTCAGCAAGATCGCTATCGGCTTGGACGGACTCGAAGGCCTGCTTGATTTGATTGGATTTCACGGTCGCCCTCCTCTAGGATGAACTTGAGCTTCGATCTGCCGCGAGCCAAACGCGTTCGAACAGTCGCGGCTGGCACATGCAATAACTCGGCAATCTCTGAGGTCGAAAAGCCCAGATAGTAATAGAGCATGATGGGAACACGGAATCGTTCCGGAAGTCGCATAACGTCTGACAGGACCGCCTTGGTCTCCTCCTGCGCCGTCGAAAGCGAATCGGCCAGGTTCTCAATATCCTCCACACGCCTCCATGGCTTTCGAAAGAGAGATTTGCATTCATTGATCGTGACCCGGATAAGCCATCGACGAAGATGTTCCCAGCTTTCAAATTGCGCATCGCTTTTGAGTAACTTCAGAAAGACGTCTTGAGCGACATCGTCGGCATCGGCACGATCGCGCAGATACGTCAATGCGATTCGAAACACGACATCCCTGTGATCTTCGACCGCCTGTCTAAAAGCTTGTTCTTCCATAATCACCTCCCGGTGACGTCAATGATTCTTGATGAGGCCCTCACCATAGATACGCTCTTGCCGGACGAAATGTTTCAAATTCAAGCAGGAAAAACCTACCAAAATAAACCTGTCCTTTATTGGCAAGGGATCAATGGAACGCAACAGGTTGAGCATACGCAAGCGAGCGGCCCCCAGAGCGTACAAGGTGGCATGAAAAAGGCAGGGCATTGACCTTTTGGTCATGCCCTGCCTTTTGAATGACAGATTGTAGCTCTGGGGGCCGCGCAGCGACGGAGGTCGCCGCCGTTCGTTAGAACGGCGGAACTAGTTACTCCTCGTCGTTGTCCTTGGCCTCTTCGGCATCGTCGGTGTCCACGAGCTGGTTGAGCAGCTCGTCGAGGGAAGCCATGTCCTCGTTGATCGCGCCGTTGGCGGGAGCCTTCTTGTCGTCGATCGGGGCGCCCAGGAGCTCCTCGTCGGCGTCGGCGTGATGCGTCGGAGCGGAGGTACCCAGCAGGATATCGTCCGGACCGTCGGGGCTAAAGACCATCTGCAACAGCTGCGAGAGGTCTTCCTCGTCGGCAACGTCGTCGTTGTTCTCGAGGATGTAGAGCAGGTCGTGGGCCTCGAGGCCGTCACGGAGCTCCTCGATCGCCTTGGCACCGATGCCATCGATGCGCAGCAGATCTTCCTCGGACTTGCCGACCAGGTCGCCGACCGTCTCGATGCCGACCTCGCTGAACTTGTTGGTCCAGCGCTGCGACACGCCCAGGTCGTCGAACAGGTACAGGCGAGCCTTCTCGGCGGAGATGGTGTGGCCGTTGCGGGTGAACGAACCGTCAGCACCACCGAACTCGTCGTAGCCGGCCCAGTCGAGCTGCTGCGGGAGCTGCTCGTCCAGGTCCTTGAGCTCCACAGGAGCCCACTCGGGCAGCGACTTGGCGTTGGGCGAAGCCGGGCCGTCGATGTCCACGTAGCCGTCGGCCGTACGATACGTCAGCTTGGCGTTGGCGTACGGCTTGAGGCCGGTACCGGCCGGGATCTTCTTACCGACGATGACGTTGGACTTAAGGTCGAGCAGGTGGTCGACCTTGCCCTCGATGGCAGCCTCGGTAAGGACGCCGGCGGTACGGATGAACGAAGCGCTCGACAGCCAGGAGTCGATGTTGGACGCGACCTTGAGCGTACCCAGGATGACGGGCTCGGCCACAGGAGCCTGACCGCCCAGACGGGCAACGCGCTCGACCTCGTCGGCGAACTCGTAGCGGTCGACGTACTGACCAAGCAGGTACTTGGAGTCACCGGGGTTGGTGATCTGAACGCGACGCAGCATCTGACGTGCGAGCACCTCGATGTGCTTGTCGTTCAGGTCGACGCCCTGGCTGGTGTAGACGTCCTTGACGCTCTCGACGAAGGTGTGCATCGTCGACTCGATGTCGGTCAGCTTGCGCAGGTTGCGGAAGTTGACGAAGCCCTTGGTGATCTGGTCGCCGGCGCGAACCTCGCAGCCGTCCTCGATCTCGGGCATAAAGCGAACCGAAGCGGGGACGCGACGCTCGTCGAGGACACGGGTGTGGTCCTCGGAGTCGGTGAGCGTCAGCACGTACTCGGACTTCTCGGGCTTAATCGAGAGGTGGCCGGAGTACGGAGCCAGCTCGGCCTCGCGACCCAGAATCTTCTCGTTGACGTTGCCGACGATATCGAACATACGGCTGACCGTAGGCAGACCCTGCGTAATATCGTCGACGCCAGCGACGCCGCCGGAGTGAATGGTACGCATCGTAAGCTGCGTACCGGGCTCGCCGATGGACTGGGCGGCAATAATGCCGACCGCGGTACCGATGGCGACCGGACGACGGGTGGAAAGATCCCAGCCGTAGCACTTCTGGCACACGCCGTACTTGGAGCGGCAAGTGAGCAGCGCGCGGAGCTTGACCTTCTTAAGGCCGGCATCGACCATCTTCTGAATGTCGGCAACCTTCTCGATGTAGCCGTCCTGCTCAAAGAGCACGGTGCCATCGGGAGCCACGACGTCCTCGATGAAGCAACGGCCGACGAGGTCGGTGTTGAGGTCGGTGGTGCCGGGGATGATGAGGTTGTAGGTGACGCCCTCGTGCGTGCCGCAGTCCTCCTCGCGGACGATGACGTCCTGGGCCACGTCGACCAGACGACGGGTCAGGTAACCAGAGTCCGAGGTGTGGGATGCGGTATCGACCAGGCCCTTACGGGCGCCGTAGGTCGAAATGAAGTACTCGAGCGGCAGCAGGCCCTCGCGGAAGTTCGCCTTAATGGGAAGGTCGATCGTCTCGCCGGACATGTCTGCCATCAGGCCACGCATGCCGCCGAGCTGACGCAGCTGGGTCTTAGAACCACGGGCGCCGGAGTCGGCCATCATGTACAGCGGGTTCTCCTCGTCGAACATGTCGAGCATGAGCGCTGCGACCTTGTCGGTACAAGCGGTCCACTCGTTAACGACTTCGATGTGGCGCTCCGTCTCGTTGATGAAGCCCTCCTCGAAGTACTCGTTGATCTGGTCGACGTTGGCCTGGGCGCGGTCGAGCAGCTCCTGCTTCTCGGCAGGGATGAGAGCGTCCCACACCGAGATGGTGAGGCCGGCGCGGGTAGCGTAGTGGAAGCCGGAGTACTTGATGGCGTCGAGGATCGGGCCGACCTTGGCCTCGGGGTAACGATCGCAGCAGTCGGCAACCAGCTTGGCCACGTCGCCCTTGACCATCTTGTAGTTCATGAACTCATAGTCTTCGGGCAGGCACTGGCGGTTGAAGATGATGCGGCCGATGGAGGTCTCGAAGCGCGCGGTCTTGTTGCCGGTGACGTCGTAGTCGACAAACTCGTTCTTGCCGTTCTTAACGCGGAAGATACGGGTGCCGTCCTCGTTGATGACATTGGCGTCGGCAGCGGACACGCGGACCTGAATCTTGGCCTGCATGTCGACCTCGGAGCGGCAGTCATAGGCGTGCAGCGCGTCGTCGAAGCTGGCGAACACGTGGTTCTCGCCCGGCAGACCGTCGCGGACCTGGGTCAGGTAGTACACACCGATGATCATGTCCTGCGAGGGGATGTTAACCGGCTTGCCGGATGCCGGCGAGCGCAGGTTGTTCGCAGAGAGCATGAGCACGCGGGCCTCAGCCTGAGCCTGGCTGGACAGCGGCACGTGAACAGACATCTGGTCACCGTCGAAGTCGGCGTTGAAGGGCGAGCAGACCAGCGGGTGCAGGTGGATAGCCTTGCCCTCGACCAGCACCGGCTCAAAGGCCTGGATGGACAGACGGTGCAGGGTCGGTGCACGGTTGAGCAGCACGACGCGGCCGTCGATGACCTCTTCGAGGATATCCCACACAAAGGTGGCACCGCGGTCGATAGCGCGCTTGGCGCCCTTGATGTTCTCGACCTTGCCAAGCTCGACCAGGCGCTTCATGACGAAGGGCTTGAAGAGCTCCAGCGCCATGGTCTTGGGCAGACCGCACTGGTGCAGCAGCAGCTTGGGGTCGGTAACGATAACCGAACGGCCGGAGTAGTCGACACGCTTGCCCAGCAGGTTCTGACGGAAACGACCCTGCTTGCCCTTGAGGGCCTCGGCGAGCGACTTGAGCGGGCGACCGCCACGGCCAGAGACCGGGCGACCACGACGGCCGTTGTCGAACAGGGCGTCCACGGACTCCTGGAGCATGCGCTTCTCGTTGTTCACGATAATCGCAGGGGCGTCCAGGTCGAGCAGGCGCTTGAGTCGGTTGTTACGGTTGATCACGCGACGATACAGGTCGTTGAGGTCGGACGCGGCGAAGCGGCCGCCATCGAGCTGGACCATCGGGCGCAGATCGGGCGGAATGACCGGGATGACGTCCAGGATCATGTTTGCGGGGCTGTTGCCGCCCTTCAGGAAGGCGTCAACGACCTCGAGACGCTTAACGGCCTTCTCGCGCTTCTGCTTCTGGGAGTCCTCGTCGGCGATGATGGCCTTGAGCTTCTCGGCCTCGGAGGGGAGGTCGATGGCAGCGAGCAGGTCGCGAACGGCCTCGGCACCCATACCACCCTTGAAGTACATGGAGTAGTAACGGGTCATCTCACGGAACAGCGGCTCATCGGAGATGAGGTCGCGCTCGGTGAGCTTCATGAAGGCGTTGAAAGCGTCCGTGCGGAGCTGCTTCTCGTCCTTGCACTCTTCCTCGATGTCGACGATGCCGGAGGCGATCTCCTCGGGGGTCAGCGGCTCCTCGTCGGAGAACTCGTCAAAGTTCTCGGGGTCGCCCTGCTCCTTGAGGGACTCGATCTGGCGGGCGCACTCGGCATCGATCTCTTCCAGATCGGCGGCGAGCTCCTCGCGCAGGTCGTCGGCATCGGCCTCGCGAGCCTCGTAGTCAACCTCGGTGATGATGTAGCTGGCAAAGTACAGAACCTTCTCGAGGTCCTTGGACTTGATGTCGAGCATACGGCTCATCGGGAAGCTCGTGGGGCTCTTGAAGTACCAGATGTGGGACACGGGAGCGGCGAGCTCGATGTGGCCCATGCGGTCGCGACGCACCTTGGCCGAGGTGACCTCGACGCCGCAGCGCTCGCAAACGATGCCCTTAAAGCGGATGCCCTTGTACTTGCCGCAGGAGCACTCCCAGTCCTTGGCGGGACCGAAAATCTTCTCGCAGAACAGGCCGTCCTTCTCGGGCTTGAGGGTACGGTAATTGATGGTCTCCGGCTTCTTGACCTCACCGTGCGACCAGGAACGGATCTGGTCGGCGGAGGCAAGGGAGATCTTTACCGAGTCAAAATCAGTAGCTTCGAAATCTGCCACAGTCAACTACTCCTTATCAGTGGTCGTGGCGGCGACAGCCTCGGGTGCCTCGGCGGTCTCGGCATCCTGGGCCTCGACGTCGGCGTCAACGCCGGCGAGCGCAGCCAGGTCGTCGAGAGCAGAGGTCTCCTCGGCGGTCACAGGGGCGGAGGCGTCCTCGTCGGCATCGTGCATGGGCTCGATGTCCAGCGCGAGGGAACGGATCTCCTTGACGAGAACCTTGAAGGACTCGGGGATACCCGGAACCGGAACGTTCTCGCCCTTGACGATGGACTCGTAAGTCTTGACGCGGCCCACGGTATCGTCGGACTTGACGGTCAGGATCTCCTGCAGGACGTTGGAAGCACCGTATGCGTACAGTGCCCAAACTTCCATCTCGCCGAAGCGCTGGCCGCCGAACTGGGCCTTGCCGCCCAGAGGCTGCTGGGTAACCAGGCTGTAAGGGCCAGTCGAACGGGCGTGGATCTTGTCGTCGACCATGTGGCCGAGCTTGAGGATGTAGGACGTACCCACGGTAATGGGCTCGCGGAACTCCTCGCCGGTGCGGCCGTCGAACAGACGGGTCTTGCCGCGCTCGTCAAGCTGGGTGACGAACTCGGGACGCATGTGATCGCCAAAGGCAGCGGTGGCCTTGTTGAGCATGTTCTTGTTGGCACGACGAATGACCTCGGCGATCTCGTCCTCCTTGGCGCCGTCGAAGACAGGCGTGGCGGTGAAGAACGGACCGGGGACGTACTTGTCGGAGTCGGCCTGCTCGGTATCCCAACCGCAGGCAGCAGCCCAGCCAAGGTGGCACTCGAGCAGCTGGCCGACGTTCATACGCGAAGGAACGCCCAGCGGGTTGAGGATAACGTCGATCGGGGTACCGTCAGCCATGTAGGGCATGTCCTCGACCGGCAGAACGTTACAGATAACACCCTTGTTGCCGTGGCGGCCGGCGATCTTATCGCCCTGCTGGATCTTACGACGCTGGGCGACGTAGACGCGCACCTGTTCGTTGACGCCGGGGGCCAGATCGTCGCCGTTCTCGCGGCTAAAGCGGACGACGTCGATGACGCGGCCGTAAGCGCCGTGAGGCATCTTAAGGGAGGTGTCGCGAACGTCGTGGGCCTTGGCACCGAAGATGGCGCGCAGCAGGCGCTCCTCGGCGGTCAGAGCGCTCTCGCCCTTAGGCGTGACCTTGCCGACCAGGATGTCGCCAGGGCCGACCTCGGCGCCGATGCGGATAATGCCGTCCTCGTCGAGGTTGGCAAGCATATCCTCAGAGAGGTTCGGGATCTCGCGGGTGATCTCCTCGGGGCCGAGCTTGGTGTCGCGGGCATCGATCTCGTGACGGGTGATGTTGATGGTCGTCAGCAGGTCCTCGGCCACCAGGCGCTCGGACACGACGATACCGTCCTCGTAGTTGAAGCCTTCCCACGGCATGTATGCCACGGTGAGGTTCTGACCCAGTGCGAGCTCGCCATGATCGGTCGAAGGACCGTCGGCCAGGGGCTCGCCCTGCTCAACGGTGTCACCGACGCGCACGAGCGGACGGTGGTTGATGCAGGTGGACTGGTTGGAGCGCTGGTACTTGGCCAGGTGATACTCGTCCATGCCGCCGGCATGCTTGACGATGATCTTGGCGGCGTCGGCAAAGATGACCTCGCCGGCGTTCTTGGCCAGGGTGACCTCGCCGGAGTCCAGAGCGGCGCGACGCTCCATGCCGGTACCGACATAGGGAGCGGCGGGGTGAACCAGCGGCACGGCCTGACGCTGCATGTTGGCGCCCATGAGCGTACGCTTAGCGTCGTCGTGCTCAAGGAACGGAATCAGCGTGGCTGCGACGGAGAGCATCTGACGCGGCGAGACGTCCATGTAGTCGACGTCCTCGACAGGCACGTCGGCGGGAGCGCCGAAGGAGCCGTCGAAGTCGCGGGTACGGGCGATCACGGTGTGCGGACGGACGATCTTGCCCTCGGCATCGGTCGTGATGAACTCGTTGGTCTTGGGATCGAGCGGCGTGTTGGCCGGCGCGATGACGTGCTTCTCTTCCTCGTCAGCGGTCATCCAGTCGATCTGGTCGGTGGCAACGCCGTTCTCGACGCGACGGAACGGAGCCTCGATGAAGCCGTACTCGTTGACGCGGGCGTAGAGAGCGAGCGAGCCGATCAGGCCGATGTTGGGGCCTTCGGGGGTCTCGATCGGGCACATGCGGCTGTAGTGCGAGTTGTGAACGTCGCGGACGGCCGTCGGCACGTTGGTGCGGCGGCTGGAGCCGGACTTGTGGCCGGCAAGACCGCCAGGGCCGAGTGCGGACAGACGGCGCTTGTGGGTCAGACCGGTCAGGGGGTTCGCCTGGTCCATGAACTGCGAGAGCTGCGAGGAACCGAAGAACTCCTTGATGGAGGCCACGATCGGACGGATGTTGATGAGCGACTGCGGGGTAATCTCGTCGATGTCCTGGGAGCTCATGCGCTCACGGACGACGCGCTCCATACGGCTCATGCCGATACGGAACTGGTTGGCGACGAGCTCGCCGACGGTGCGGATGCGGCGGTTGCCAAAGTGGTCGATGTCGTCGACCTTGAAGCCCTGCTCGCCGGCAGCGAGGGACAGCAGGTAGCGCAGCGTCGCGACGATATCCTCGTCGGTGAGCACCGTGACCTCTTCCTCGGTGGTGAGGTTGAGCTTCTTGTTGACCTTGTAACGACCGACGCGGGCCAGATCGTAGCGCTGCGGGTTAAAGAGCAGGCCCTCGAGCAGGCTGCGGGAAGCGTCCACGGTGGGAGGCTCGCCCGGGCGCAGGCGACGGTAGATCTCGATAAGGGCATCCTCGCGGGTGAGGGCGGTGTCGCGCTCCAGGGTGCGCTTGATCACATCGGAGTTGCCGAGCAGCTCGATGATGTCGTCGTTGGTGACGGCGATGCCAAGGGCGCGCAGGAACATCGTGGCGCTCTGCTTACGCTTACGGTCGATGGAGACCATGAGCTGATCGCGCTTGTCGACCTCAAACTCGAGCCAGGCACCGCGGGACGGGATGATCTGGGCCTTGTAGATCTGCTTGCCCGAATCCATCTCGGAGCTGTAGTACACACCCGGGGAACGGACGAGCTGCGAAACGACGATACGCTCGGTACCGTTGATGATGAAGGTGCCCTGATCGGTCATCATGGGGAAGTCGCCCATAAAGACGAGCTGCTCCTTGATCTCGCCGGTCTCCTTGTTGGTGAGACGGACGTCGGTCAGAAGCGGAGCCTGATAGGTCATATCCTTCTCGCGGCACTCCTCGACGGTGTGCGCGGGGTCGCCGAACTGATGCTCGCCGAAGGTAACCTCGAGAACATGGTTCTGACTCTGGATGGGGCTGGATTCCTTGAACGCCTCACGAAGGCCCTCGTCCTTAAAACGCTCAAAGGATTCCCTTTGAACAGAGATAAGGTTGGGGAGCTCCATGGCCTCCGGGATTTTCCCGAAGCTGACGCGCTTGCGCTCAGTGGCAGTGTATGCGTAGGTCACCAGGTTTTTCCTCCTTCACGGAAATGCTCGGTGGGTTGGCGAGGCATAGCTTCGCCAGGTATCGCAACCTAATAGTTTATCAGGTACCGACCGTTGGGCAAGAAAAGCCTTGACGCGATTGAGTTTTTGGAGTAGCAAAGTTTTTCGGCAGAAAACACGCAGGTAGATGTATGTGTATCGAACATCTGTTCATATATTTTCTGTGAACAGAGAGCCAGCAATCGCAGCTCTTATAAAAAACGGGTGCAGACCGAAGTCCGCACCCGTAAATGTCGATGCCCGAAGGCTTATTTGCGCATCAAGCCGCCGCGCTCGTCGATGGCGTCCCAGAAGGCGCTGGCAAAGCGAGGATCGCTTGCGGCCATGAGGGCGTTGGTGGCCATCCAGCCAGACGGGGTACCGGTATCGTAGCCCGAGAGCGGGTCGATGACGACAGCGTACATGGCCTCGCGATCGAGCGAGCGGGCCATGGCGTCGGTGAGCTGGATCTCGCCGCCCTTGCCGGCCTGCTGATCGGCGAGCAGGTCCATGACCAGCGGGCTCAGCAGATAACGGCCGACGATGTACAGGTTGGACGGAGCAGCCTCGGGAGCGGGCTTCTCGACCAGACCGCCGATACGCCAGACAGCGCCCGGCTCTGCATCGGCAACGTCCTCGGCGCCCTCGAGCGAACCGACGCGCTCGCCGGCGATAACGCCGTAGCGGCTGACTTCCTCGGGCGAGCAAGCAGCGACGGCGATAACCGAAGCGCCACCGTGCTCCTTGGAAACGGCGAGCATCTTGTCGCAGATGTCGCGGTTAGGCACAACGTAGTCGCCCAGAAGAACCAGGAAGTTCTCCCCTGCCACGGCGTCGGCAGCAGAGCGGATAGCATGGCCGAGGCCCTTGGGCTCGTACTGATAACGGAAGTCGACCGGCATACCGCCAGCGTGGGCGACGGCATCGGCATAGGCGTTCTTGCCGCGCTCGCGCAGCAGGTTCTCGAGCGAGCGATCGGGCTGGAAGTAGTTCAGCAGCTCGGGCTTGCCGGGAGAAGTAACGATGATGGCATCGTCGACCTCCTCGGGGTCGAGCGCCTCCTCAACGACATACTGAATGACGGGCTTGTCGAGCACCGGCAGCATCTCTTTGGGCGTGCACTTAGTGCCAGGCAGAAAACGCGTGCCAAGACCGGCGGCGGGGATGATTGCCTTCATGTTATTCAAGGATCCTTTCGCAGGCGCAGAATGCGCCCCATGCGTGCGGCACGGCGGCCGCAGACCAAATTGCGATACCGAAGTATCTTACCGCCGGAGACATACGTCACCGTAAGGCAAACGTAATTCTTCAGCAGGTCAACGCAAATTATTGCTCGAATGGTGCAATTTTATTGCCCAACGGCAGGGTGCCCGATACGACGCAAATCACAGAACATGGCAGTTTGAGCTACCGATGTCGAGGGACCGAAAAACAAAAAAGACGGGGCTCGCAATGCGAACCCCGTCTGCAAAGAAATCTGGCGAGAAAGCCTGATTACTTGAGGGTGACAGCAGCGCCAGCAGCCTCGAGCTTCTCCTTGGCAGCCTCGGCGTCCTCCTTCTTGGCACCCTCGAGAACAGCCTTGGGAGCGCCCTCGACGACCTCCTTGGCCTCCTTCAGGCCAAGGTTGGTGAGCTCACGGACGGCCTTGATGACCTGGATCTTGTTGTCGCCGAAGCCCTCGAGCACGACGTCAAACTCGGTCTTCTCCTCGGCCTCAGCAGCGCCAGCAGCGGGAGCGGCGACAACAGCGGCAGGAGCAGCGGCGGAAACGCCGAAGGTGTCCTCGATAGCCTTGACGAGCTCGGAAGCCTCGAGAAGGGTCATTTCCTTAAGAGCATCGATGATCTCATCGGTGGTAAGCTTAGCCATTTCTAAGTCCTTTCGGTTTCCGTGTCTGTGCACGGAGATCAGTTAAACACGACGCGAATGCGCCAGGGGTGCGGCGTTGCCGCCGCGGGTGAAAACAGCAACTAGGCTGCCTTCTGCTCGGAGACCTGCTGGATCGAACGAGCGAGACCAGAGGAAACGCCGTTGACGCAGACAGCGATGTCGCGAGCGAAACCGGAGATGAGACCGGCGATCTGGCCGAGAAGCTGATCCTTGGTGGGCAGCTCGGCGATAGCCTTAACATCATCAGCGGAAACGGCCTTGCCGTCGGAGATACCGCCCTTGATCTCAAGGACGCCCTTGGACTTAGCGGAGAAGTCCTTAAGGGCCTTAGCGGCCTCGACCGGCTCGGTCTCGTAGAACACATAAGCGACGGGGCCGGCGAGAATCTCGTCGATCTCGGGCTGCTCCTGGTTCTTGAGGGCGATCTTGACCAGGTTGTTCTTGTAGACCTTCATCTCGGCGCCGCACTCGCGAAGCTGATGACGCAGCTCCTGAGCCTGCTTAACCGTCAGACCGTTGTAGTTGACGACGAACAGACCGGCGTTCTCGGCGATACGGGACTCGATCTCTGCAACCTTGTCGATTTTGTACTGCTGGGGCATGAATTACACCTCCTCGAATTCTTTCCGGGCACGGTCCGCCACAAGGACGTGACGGGGGCATGTCCAAAAAGAAAGCCCCCGCGCTGCATGAGCGACGGGGGCGAGAAGACATATCTACTCGACCACCTCGGCTGGCGGGAAGTCCCATTAAGCTCGCGGGTAAGACCCGTTTGCGCCGGCTGTCTCTGGCAGCGGATTCGTGCGTGAACCGAAAGTATTATGACGGGGACCCCGGCGTCGGTCAACGGGCGCGAGGATTCGTACACAAACCCTGCATACGCTCCGACCGGGAGGGGCAGGGCGAGTTTTCCGCTCGGTCAAGTCCTGGGCTCGCACGAAGGCCACATTAAGTGGCCTTCGGCTC
>URLR01000012.1 GCA_900548815.1 uncultured Collinsella sp. | reverse complement strand
AGCAGGGGCTCTCAATGTTTTTATGTCCTGCTCATATCGTCTCTGCCGGCAGTTTAGGAACGTCCCTAACTGCCGGCTCGGGAACGACAAAGCGCTAGTTCACCTCGACAGGCTTGGCGCCGGGATAGCGCTCCTCAAAGTCTAGGCGGTACTTATTGTCATTGGTGCCCGCCACGTTGTCGCGCGACAGCGGCGCCACGATCTCATTCTTGTGGTCCGCAGGCTTGGCGTATTTCAGGCTGATCTCCCAGGCATCACAGATTGCGTCAATGCGGTGATCCAGGTCGTCGTACAGGGCGATGATGTCCTTCCAGGAGCTGTAGTTCTTGGAGCTCGTCGGAACGTCTAGGTCCTCGACGATGTCGTAATACTGCTCGATGGTGTCCTCCGTGCGCTCGGCGACGTCGGCGAGATTTTGACGGGTGGTTCGATCCTCTTCCAGATAGCTGCCGTTGAAGTTCTGCGCGCAGCCACGGACGTAGTTGTCGAGGTCTTCTAGCAAGTCGTAGTATTCGCTCAGGCGACGGTAGAGGTTCTGCTCGGAGAGTGTTGCTTCGCCGCCATCCTCGTCGTCATCATCGTCGTACAGGCTGTTGGGATCGCCGAGAGGCTTTAGGTCATCGTCGTCGACGTCATGGTGCAGCTTAGCTACCTCGGCAGTCGTCTGCGTGGCGGCGCTGTCGAAAGGCTTGATCACAAAGAAAACGACCAGGGCGATGATGATCGCCACCAGCACAACGATAACGGCGATAAGCGGCCCGGCGCCGCTCTTTTTGGGAGCGGGGGTCTGTGGCGAAGCGGGCGCGTATGCGGGAGCCGGCTGCTGTTGGGGCGAGCCGCTCGCGACGGGTATGCGCTGCGTGGTCTCGACGGCCGCGGGGCTTGCGGCGGGGTCGGGGCGATAGGCGAGGGGGTCGTCCGCCTTGGCTTGCGGCGTATCGAGGGAGCCTGTCTGCTCAAAAGCGGGCTGGCTATCGCTCGCGGTTGTTTGCTCAACGGGTGCACCGCACGAGGTGCAGAACTTGGCATTATCTGCAAGAAGCTTGCCGCACGAGGCGCAATACCGAGACATTGCCACTCCTTTCGCCACATTTCAATGCAATACGACGATTATACCCAGCGTCCAAAATTCCCCATCATAAGTTGCGGTGAAATAGGAACTGTTGGCGGTCTCGGAGCTTCAATCAGTCCCTATTTCACCGCAACTTTGGAAAGGCGCCTTTGGTCATTGGGGACGCACCGAGCACTGGGGTATCATGGCTTGGTTGATATATATCTGCATTTACGCGCCTTGTAGGAAGGGGCTGCGCCCATGGCTTTTGAGCCCGCTCAACATAGCTTTATCACGCTCGAGGGCGTCGATGGCGCCGGCAAGTCCACGCAGGCGCGCCTGCTTGCCCGCGCTCTTGAACTCGCTGGCTACCAGGTTGTGAGCCTGCGCGAGCCGGGCGGTACCGCCATCAGCGAAAAGATCCGCGCCCTGCTGCTCGACCCCGCCAATACGGCGATGGGCGATACTTGCGAGCTGTTGCTCTACGAGGCGGCGCGCGCCCAGCTAGTGCATGAGGTTATCGCGCCCGCCCTCGCGGCCGGCAAGGTGGTCCTGTGCGACCGCTTCTACGATTCCACGACCTGCTATCAGGCGTTTGCCGACGGCCTCGATCGCCAGATGGTGCGCGATGCCAACAACCTGGCCGTTGCGGGGACGCACCCGGCGCTCACACTCGTCTACCACATCACGCCCGAGCAGGCGGCGCTGCGCATGGCAGCCCGTGGTGCGGCCGACCGCATGGAGGCTAAGGGCATGGCCTTCCAAGAGCGCGTCTACCAGGGATTTTGCGCCATTGCCGCCGAGGAACCAAACCGCGTAAAGCTCATCGACGCGACCGCGTCCATCGAGGAAGTCTTCGCGCAGACGGTCGAGTGGGTTCGCGCCTACGGCCTCGACATTTCCCAGGACGCCGTCACCGCTGCGCTTGCCCAGGAGGCCGAGTAACATGGCCCCCGCTCAGGCAAGTCTGCTGGCCAAGCTCGACACCCAAGAGCGCGTGCGCGACTTTTTGACCAATGCCGTCGCCAGCGGTCGCGCGTCGCACGCCTACCTGTTTTTGGGCGCGCCCGGCGCGGGCAAGCTCGACGCCGCGTGGGCGCTCGCCCAAGCCTTCCTGTGCGAGCAAGATGGCTGCGGCTCATGCGATAGCTGCGTGCGCGTCGCCCGCCATACGCACCCCGACGTGCACTATTACACGCCCGAGAGCGCCACGGGCTACCTCATCGCCCAGACCCGCGAGCTGCTCGATGACGTGCCTCTGGCGCCCATCCGTGCCAAGGCCAAGGTCTACATCATCGACCGTGCCGAGCAACTGCGCGCCAACACCGCCAACGCACTGCTCAAAACACTCGAGGAGCCGCCCGAGGGCGTTATGTTCATCCTGCTGGGCACCTCGGCAGACGTGATGTTGCCCACCATCGTGAGCCGCTGCCAGTGCGTGCCGTTTCGGCTGGTATCGCCTGCCGTCGCCGCGCGTGCCGTGAGCCGCGCTACCGGTCAGGATATCGCGCGTTGTCGCATGGCTGTTGCCGTGGCGGGGAGCCCAACGCGCGGCATCGAGTTCCTCAAGAGCGCCGAGCGCCAGGATGCTCGCCGTCAGATGGTCCGTGCCATCGATTCGCTCATCGCTGCCGATGAGGCCGATGTGCTCAGCCGCGCCAAGTCGCTCATCGTCGCCGTTAAGGCGCCGCTCGCCGAGGTCAAGTCCACGCAGGAAAAGGTGCTCGAGCAAAACGCCGATTACCTGTCGCGTGGAGCATTGAAGCAGCTTGAGGACCGCAACAAGCGCGAACTCAACGCGCGCGAGCGTTCGGGTATCATGGAAGCGCTGGCGAGCGCGCGGACGCTCATGCGCGACGTGCTGCTGACGCTTCAGGACGAGGCAGCCGACGTGGTGAACGAAGACGTGCGCGACACGATCGGTCGGCTTGCCGCCGCGACCAATGTTGCGGGTGCCACCCGGGCGCTCGAGGCAGTCGCGACCGCCGAGCGCAACATCGCCAGAAACGTTACTCCCCAGCTGGCCATCGAGGTCATGCTGTTCGATATCAGGAAGGCACTGAAATGCCGTTAGTCGTACCCGTTAAGTTTACCTACGCCTCGCGCGACCTGTGGTTCGATCCGCAGGATCTGGATATCCTCGAGGCCGATTATGCCATTTGCTCCACCGAGCGCGGAACCGAGATCGGCCTGGTCACGGCCGATCCCTTTGAGGTGCCGCAAGACGAGATCGGTCAGCCGCTCAAGCCCGTGCTGCGCGTGGCGAGCGACATCGACCTGCAGCTTGCTGACGACCTGGCCATCCAGGGCGACGAGGCCATGGTCGACTTCCGCCGCCTGGTCAAGGAGCTCGACCTCGAGATGAAGCCGGTCGGCGTCGAGTACCTGTTTGGCGGCGAGAAGGCCGTGTTCTACTTTGCAGCCGAGGAGCGCGTCGATTTTCGCCAGCTCGTCAAGGACCTGTCCTCGACGCTGCACATTCGCGTCGATATGCGCCAGATCGGCGTGCGTGACGAGACCCGCCTGGTGGGCGGCTATGCCCAGTGCGGACAGGAGCTCTGCTGCACGCGCTTTGGCGGACAGTTTGAGCCCGTCTCGATCCGCATGGCAAAAGAGCAGGACCTGCCGCTCAACTCGTCCAAGATCAGCGGCGTGTGCGGCCGCCTGATGTGCTGCCTGCGTTATGAGTTCGAGGCGTACAAGGACTTTAAGAGCCGTGCGCCCAAAAAGAAGACGCTCATCGATACGCCGCTCGGTAAGGCGCGTATCCAGGAGTATGACACGCCGCGTGAGCAGCTGGTGCTGCGCCTGGAGAACGGCAAAGTCTTTAAGGTCAACCTAGCCGATATGACGTGCTCGGAGGGCTGCAAAAAGAAGGCCGCCGAGCAGGGCTGCAACTGCCGCCCCGACTGCGTGACGCGCGATGTGCTCGAGCGCATCGAGTCGCCCGAGATGCGCCTGGCGCTCATGGAGCTCGATCGCGAGAACGGCGTCGACGTGGGCGATGGCCTGTCGAGTGCCGACCGTCTGGCCGGCACGTCGATGCCCAAGCGCCGTCGTCGCGATGCCGAATCCGATGCTCGCGCCGGTCAGGGTCAGGGCGAGGGCCGTGGCCGCGGAAAGGGCCGCGGCAAGGCCGAGACACCCGAGGCCGAGGAGGCCGCCGGTGGCCGTCGTCGTCGCAAGCGCGCGGGCTCGGGCGATGCTACCGAGGCTGCAGCCGCAGGCAAGAACTCCTCTCGCGAGCGCGAGGTTCAGCAGCCCCAGCAGCAGAATCGCGGCGGCGGCATGAACCCCACACGTCGCCGCCGCCGTCATCTGTCGAGCGAGGAGCGCGAGGACGCCTTCCGCGCCGCAGCTGCTCGCGAGGCTGGTGCCGCCCCCAAGGGTGGTTCGGGTTCCGATGCGCCTGCCGACAAGGGTGGCAAGTCACGTGGCGAGGAGGAGCGCGCGCCGCGTCCGCGCCGTCGCCATTCCTCGGGCGCGCAGCAGAAGCCCTCAGTGCCCTCCGTGGCCGATCAGGTCTCGGATGGCGAGGTCAAGGTCACGCGCCGTCGTCCCGGAGATGGCGGGGGAGCGGCTGCCAAGGCTTCGCGTGGCGCCGCTCGCGACGAGCGCGAGCCGCGCGAGGATCGCGGTGGCGAGGGCTCGGCCGACCAGGGTCAAAAGCGCCGTCGCCGTCGCCGTTCCCGCAAGCCGCGCCAGGATGGTGGCGAGGGCTCGACCCCGTCTTCGTCCGCACCACAACCGCCCGCCGGCGAATAACGCCCGCGAGCGGATTTAGCCCGCCTTGCCCCGAGCGCATCGGGGTATCATAGCGCCGAATCAACAACCCTCCCTGCGACCGAACGTAGGGAGGGTTGTGTCTTGAAGAGCCATCTGAACATATTGAGCTGTCTGCAGGGTGCCGGTGCCCTACCGTTTGCGGACGAATTGCTACCGTTTGCCGAGCGGGTGGCACGCGAGGCGCTCGAGGCATTGTCGCCAACACGATGTGCCGGCTGCGAGCGCGCCGGTGCGCTTATTTGCCAAGACTGCCTGGCTGCGCTCACGCTCATCGACCCACGTCATAGCTGCACCCGATGCGGCGCCCCGTTTGGGGATTTGCTGTGCACTGAGTGTTCGGTCGAGGGCACGTCCTCGGCAATGGCGGAGGCGCTCGACCGCTGCCTGGCGTGCGCCGTCTATGCGCATCCGCTGCCGCGCATCATTAAAGCGTACAAGGATGCGGGCGAGCGACGTCTGGCTCCGTATCTGGCGGAGCTGCTCTACGACACCGCCCTGCATGCCCAGGTCGTAGCGCCCGATCGCTACGGAGGTGTGCTGTCCGGTGCGGATGCGGTGGTGTTTGTGCCTGCGACGGCGGCAGCGTTTCGGCGGCGTGGTTTTGATCATATGGAGGCTATTGCGCGCCCATTTTGCGAGCTGTCGGGTGTTCCCCTGCTCGATGCGCTCGTCAAGTACGGGCATGGCGACCAGCGCGAACTCGGTCGTGAGGAGCGCCGCGAGCGTGCCCAAGGCATGTACGAGACGGTTGAGGACGTGCACGGCCGCCGCTTGCTGCTTATCGATGACGTTATCACCACGGGCGCGACGATGGCAGCGGCTTCGGCGGAACTCAAGCGCGCCGGCGCCGTAGCGGTCGATGGCCTCGCTATCGCACGCGTTTGGTAGGGGTGGTTTTGTGGCAGTGAAGATTGAGCGGCGCAACGAGCCGACAGACGAACAGCTAGCGGCTTCCGTAATCCTAACGGGCGCCTCGGCGCTACGCATGATGCGCGCCGAACGCCGGCAGATGGGCTACATAAGCTGGAAGGACCTCGATTCCGATGAAGAGCGCCGTGTGCTGCGCACGTCGTCGCCCTCGACCGAGGACATCTATCTTCCCGACTTGGTGCGGATTGGGGCCGCAAGCGGCGAGGTGCAAGAAGATCTTTGCTTGCTGGTGGGATCTGCGGCGCAGCGCCGCC
This sequence comes from uncultured Collinsella sp., assembly GCA_900548815.1. Taxonomy (GTDB): domain Bacteria; phylum Actinomycetota; class Coriobacteriia; order Coriobacteriales; family Coriobacteriaceae; genus Collinsella. The sequence continues at coordinate 32,188 of URLR01000012.1, read as the reverse complement.
GCATGCCTGGCGTGGGCTGGTCCGTATGCTCCGGGTTGCCCGCCGGCTCGATTCTAGAGGTGGAACCGGGGGTGTGCAGTCTATCTCCCGAGGCCCTTTGTGTTGTCGTCGCCCGCGAGGTCGGCTGTATCCAGGCATTTGCCCTGGCCCAGGAGCTGTGCTCTAAGATTTCGCTGAGTGATCGCGGGAAGTATCTGCCTCCCTACACCTCGCCCGTTACGAATAAGCTTGCAAAGGACAAGGACCAGCCAGCAGACGTGGGCTACTTTGAGGTTGAGCCGGTGCTGACGCCCGATCGTCTGGCAGATTACCTCGCGGTATGCAAGGGGAATGCGGCCAAACAACTGCAGCGTCTGTGTCCCTACTTGTCAGAAAACCTGCGCTCGCCCATGGAGTGCATCATGCTCGCTCTGTTTTCGCTTCCGTTTTCCTATGGCGGATTTGCCTGCGGTCCCTTTAAGACCGACTACAAGATTGAGTTCGATGACCGCGCGCAGGCAATCTCGGGGATGCCGCATGCAGTTTGCGATGCGTATCAGGAGGCAGCCCGGTTTGACCTGGAATACAACGGTGAGCTGGGTCATTCCTCCCGGAGGGGACGTATCCATGATGAAAAACGCAACACGGGCTTGATTACTATGGGAATCGAGGTCGCGACGGTCAACAACGAAATGCTCCGCGACATGGAAGCGATGGAAGCGCTCGCATGGCGCATCCACCAGCGTATGGGTAAGCGATATCAGAATCGCGTAGAGGCTCGTCGAAAGAGGCAAGATGCTCTGCTGAATACGCTCCGAGCGTGCTTTGGGCTCAAGCCAGCGTAAAACTATGGCTTTATAGGGGGTCTGTTATATGCTCTGTGCAAAAAACGGCAAATATGAGTACTGTTACTAGATTAGTGACAGCAAAAACAAAGAAACTTGGGCCGAAAATCTGGATTCAGCGAAGAGATAATAAACGAATGTGGAATATCTTGGCGCCAAGCAGGCTGTGCGGAACTCAAAAAGGGCTCGTGAGGCGGTAATACGCTGCTACTAAATTGGTGACAGTACTCATATTTGCCGTTTTTTGCACACGGCACCCTGAGACGGGTGCCCCGGAGCTCCCCGTGGGGGAGCTCCGGGCTTCATGGGGGCACGAATAGCCCGCTCCGACCTGCGAAATCTGTACTCGCGATGCGAATGACGCCCCTAACCTTAAACTTTAGCTTGAACTTAGCTATAATGCGCTTCGTTCCTACCAGGCTGTGGTTGCGGACGGACGAAATGCCCGTCCTAGTCCAAGACAGACGCGGTCAAAGGGATCCACGTAAGCGACCGCGTGCGCGCGGCGCGATCATGGCGCGTCCTAGATGTAAGCCGCACCGTCCGTTCTACTTTCTTTGGGGCAATACCGCCTCGCGGGCGAGCGGGTCAGTCGTGAAGGTGGCTGCGGCCTCCCGAGCAAACACCCCGGTGCGCAAGTGTGGGGTCAAATACCAGGTCAGCTGGTCGGAACAATCTGATATTCCGCGCAACGCACGGATCGTATACGACACAGAAGGCAGGGTAGTGGACATGGTGAGGGGCAGCTTGATGCACGCGGCTCGGTTAGGTGCTGGGACCGCAGCGGTCATTGCCGTTTTGGGCCTGAGCGGATGCGCGTTCAACCCGCTGTCTACGTTCACGACTCCCACGATCGACCAGATCGAGTACGAGACCGTCACGCCGGCGGTGTCGGACGATGCCCTGGTCACTCCCGGAACCCTGACGGTCGCCCTCGATACTTCCGATGCGCCGCAGGCCATGCAAGGCGCCGACGGCGAGCTCACGGGATATGCGGTTGACGCCGCCCGCGCCCTCGCAATCCGCATGGGCCTTAAGGTCGCCTTTGTCGATGCGTCCTCGGCAGGTTCCGCGCTCGGCGACAAAAAGGCTGATATCTTTATCGGCGAGATCAGCTCCACAGACGGGGACGTTAGCTCGCTCGGCACCTGCCTGTACGATGCCGCTTCTGTGTTCGGTAAAACCAGCGATGGTGGGTCGCTAAGCGTTTCCACCGATACCCTTAACACGTCTACCCTGGGTGTCCAGATGTCCTCGGCCTCGCAGGAGGCGCTTGCCAAGCAGAGCATTACCGCCAACCAAAAGACCTACTCCAACATCAACGAGTGCTTTGAGGCGCTCGAGTCCGGCGAGGTCGACTATGTGATCTGCGACTCCACGGCCGGCGGCTACCTTGCACGCCTGATGAGCGAGGTCTCCTATGTCGGTGCGCTCGAGGCGCCCTCGACGCTTGGTGTTGCGGGCCTCTCGTCCAATGACGAACTGTGCCGTGCCGTGAGCGATGCCCTCGACGGTATTACGGCCGACGGCACGCTCGAGGCGGTCCACTCTGTCTGGTATGGCACAATGCCCTACGACCTCGCCACTAAGACGGTTTCGGGCGTTAACGTGCAGTCGGGCGACTCTGAGTCCGGTGAGACCATGTCCTCCGGCGATGAATCCTCCGATTCCAACAATGAGACCGCATCCTCCGAGAGCAAATCGTCCAGTCAGGAAGGCACCATCACCGACGACGACATTAACAAGCTCAATAGCTAGTTATTGCTAGGGGTGGTGTCTCCTATGCGCTAAGAGAGACGCCTCTTCACGGTTTCAACACGCATTGCCGGGCTTTCCCAACAGGGGAGCCCGGCTTTTTCGTTTCCGTAAAACCAGCAGGTCAAAGACATTTTTTAGATGCAAAACCAAAGTCGCCGTTGCCCTCCTATAGCGCACTTTGCCATGGAAAAGTACGAGACTTCGGTATGCGGTATCAAGCAATCGTTATTCGGGTCTTTAGGAATCCGCGTGATTAAATGCACGGCAATGGGTACATAGCCAGTACAGTAAGTCCCCGAGGCAGATTGGAGCCACGTATGGATATCAAGGTTTCTGGACGCAAGACGACGGTAACCGATGCTCTGCGTGCGCATGTGGATGAGAAGATCGGCGAGGCGCTCAAGGTTTTCGATATCGAGCCCATGACGGTCGACGTTGTACTTCGCTATGAGAAGAACCCCTCGAACCCCAACCCGGCAATCGTCGAGGTCACGGTTCGTGCCCGCGGTTCGGTGATTCGCGTTGCCGAGCACGGTGCAGATATGTACGCCGCCATCGACCTCTCCGCCGATAAGGTCACCCGCCAGCTGCGCAAGTTCAAGACCAAGGTCGTGGACAACCGCCAGGGCGGTGCCAGCGCCGCGGATGTCGTGCCGGTCGAGCGCGTCGAGGATCTGGCCGACCTGCTGCTGCCCGAGGAGGAGGACGACCTGCTCGTCCGCGAGAAGGTCATCGACGTCACCCCGATGACTGAGGAGCAGGCGCTGGTGCAGACCGATCTGCTGGGCCACGACTTCTACGTGTTCGAGAACGCGACGACCGGTCTCATCAATGTGGTGTATCACCGTAAGAATGGTGGATATGGCATCATCAAGCCCCGTATCGAAACACTTGACGAGTAAAATACGTTAACTTGCATGAGTTAACGGTTGGCGGCCATCCCATGCGGGTGGCCGCCTTTTTACGTAAGGAGTCGCTTTGATGGACAAGGTCGCATCCGCCGGTCATTCGGACCGTTGCCGCATCGTCGTCGATACCTGCTGCGACTTTAGCCCCGAGGTCGCCGCGAACCTTGATGTCGATATCCTGGGTTTCCCCTTCATTATCGATGGCGAGGAGCGCACGGATGACATCTGGTCGAGCATCACACCCAAGGAGTTCTACGATCGCATGCGCGCCGGTGCCCGCGTGTCCACCTCGGCTGTGTCGCTCGGTCGCTATATCGAGTTCTTTACCGAGTGCGCCAAAGAGGGCACGCCCACGGTCTACCTGTGCTTTACCTCGGCGCTGTCGTCGAGCTACAACTCCGCGTGCCAGGCGGCGGACGCCGTGCGTGCCGAGTATCCCGATTTTGAGCTGTACGTGGTCGACAACGCTCTGCCCTGCGCGACCGGCGCGCTCTTGGCGCTCGAGGCCGTGCGCCAGCGTTCGGCGGGACTGACCGCCAAGCAGCTGGTCGATTGGGCAAACGAGGCAAAGACCTACGTCCACGGCTACTTTACGCTCGAGAGCTTCGACGCACTGGCTGCCGGCGGCCGCATTCCGCCCGCGGCGGCGCAGCTCACGGCAAAGCTTGATGTCAAGCCCGAGCTCTCCTACGACCTTGCCGGCTCGCTGTCGCTGATCGGTGTCAACCGCGGCCGCAAGAAGGCGCTCAAGTCCATTCTCAAGTCGTTCCGCGAGAACTACGTGCCCGACCGCACCATGCCCATCGCCATCATGACGGCTGATGCCGAAAAGGACGGCGACTGGCTCGAAGCTGCCATCCGCAAGGAGGAGGGCTGCGCCGACGTCACGATCGTTCGCAGCTCCGTGGGTCCCACCATTGGCTCGCACGTGGGCCCCGGCATGGTGGCCTGCGCGTTTTGGGGTAAGAACCGCGCCGACAAGGCGTCGCTTTCCGACCGCATCGCCCGCCGCGTGCGCGGTCAGTAGGCAAGCGCTGCGTCCGTAATCGCCCTCGACTCACAGCCCAAACGCTGGCACCGAGTATTCAACCTGGTAATAACACCCAACCTAAAAGGAAAGGTTTCATGGCAAACAAGCTCTCTGTCGCATTTATCGGCACCGGAATTATGGGTGCCCCCATCGCCGGCCACATTCTGGACGCTGGCTATCCCGTCACGGTCAACAACCGCACCAAGTCCAAGGCTGCAGCGCTCGTTGAGCGCGGTGCCGTCTGGGCCGATACGCCGGCAGATGCCGCGGCGAACGCCGACGTCATCTTTACCATGGTGGGTTATCCCTCCGAGGTCGAGGAGCTCTACCTGGCGGGCGACGGTCTGCTCGCGTGCACTAAGCCCGGCGCGGTCCTGATCGACCTCACCACGAGCTCGCCCGAGCTGGCGCGCGACATTGCCGAGGCCGCCCAGGTTTCCGGCCGCATGGCGTTTGACTGCCCCGTCACCGGTGGCGAGTCGGGTGCTATCGCCGGCACGCTTACGGCTATCGTGGGCGCCACCGAGAACGACATCGCGCCGGTCCGCGACATCCTTGCCACCTTCGCGGCCAACATCTGCTGCTTCGACGGCGCCGGCAAGGGCCAGGCTGCCAAGCTCGCCAACCAGGTGTCACTGGGCGCCTGCATGGTCGGCATGGCAGACGCCATGGCATTTGCCGAGCTGAGCGGCCTTGACCTGGAGAAGACCCGCCAGATGATCCTGGGCGGTACCGGCAAGTCCGGCGCCATGGAGAGCCTGGCTCCCAAGGCGCTCGACGGCGACTACAAGCCCGGCTTTATGGTCGAGCACTTCATTAAGGACCTGCGCTTGGCGCTCGCCTATGCTGACGACCGCGAGCTTGCGCTACCCGGCGCCGACGTCGCCTTTACGCTCTACGACATGCTTGACGCCATCGGTGGCGCCAAGCTGGGCACCCAGGCCATCACGGTCCTCTACAAGGAGGAGGCCGACGCCATCGCCGCCGGTCTGGACTGGTCGCAGTATCGTCCCGAAGAGCACGGTGCTCACGAGGACGGCTGCGGTTGCGGCGAGCACGGCGACGACCATGAGTGCGGTTGCGGCCACCATCACGGCGAGGACCACGAGTGCTGCGGCGGCCACGGCCATGACGACGGCCACGAGTGCTGCTGCGGCCACCATCACGGGGAGTAGCGCCCATGAGCTGGACGTTCGTGGTGCTAGCGTTGGTGCTCTTTCTCTTTGCGATCTACATTGGCTTTTTGTGCGGCCAGTGGGCGTGCGAAAAGCGCGTGATCACCAAGCGCGACTACTGGATCGCTAACTTTGCGGGTGCGGCGGCAGTCATCCTGCTAACCTGGGTGTTTTCGCTGTTCCCGCTGGTGCAGTTTGCGCCGATTGGCTGGCTCGGCGGCTTTATCGCCGGCCTTAAGATGAGCTTTGGCGAGTCCGTCGGTCCGTGGCGCAAGCACGACGAGGTCTTTAACGTCAACAAGGCTCACCGCGCCGCCGCCGACGCGGGCGACGCCGAGGAGCGTCGCCGTGCGCGTCGCAATGGTGCAGCCGACCGACAGCTCATCTCGGTCACCGATGACAGCAAGGGTGCTGGCAAGCACGCTAAGAAATAAGAAGAGGTAACTATGGCAGAAAACAAAGACGAACAGCTCACCGACGAGGAGCTGGCACAGCTTCAGCTGGCAGAGGAGAACGAGAACGCCGTCGACCGCCTGGTCAAGGAGCTCGGCTGCCCCACGCGCCGCATCCGCCAGTTTGCCGCCCGCGTGCTGCATCTGCTGGCCGAGCGCGATCCGCAGCGCGTCGTGCCCTGCGTGCCCGCGCTGATCGAGGCGCTCGACCGCCCCGAGGCTCAGACCCGCTGGGAGGCCCTCGATGCCCTGACGGCGCTCGCCACCACCTGCCCCGAGCAGCTGGGCGATGCCTTTGAGGGCGCCGAGACTGCGCTGTTCGACGAGATCTCCTCCACGCTGCGCTATGCCGCCTTCCGCCTGCTGTGCGTGTGGGGTGCCACGAGCGTCGAGCGTTCGCGCGAGGCTTGGCCCATCCTGGACGAGGCCATCCAGTGCTACCACGGCGACCTCGAGTATCGCGATATGCTCGGTTGCCTGTACGAGTTTGGCCAGGGCGAGATTGACGCCGAGGTCGCCGAGAAGCTCGCGCTGCGCCTTAAGTTCGACGCCGAGAACGGTAAGGGCAGCTATCTCAAGGCCCGTTCGAGCGAGATTTGCGAAATGCTTGTTAAACGTTTTGGCCTGGATCTCTCCAAAAAGAAGAAGCGTGCTAGCGTTAAAAAATCTGACGACGCCGAAGACGAGGAGTAACAGATTATGGCGCACGATGTAGTCCTGATTCCCGGTGACGGTATCGGTCCCGAGATTACGCAGGCCATGCGCCGCGTGGTCGAGGCCACTGGTGTCCAGATCAACTGGAACGTCCAGGAGGCCGGTGCCGGCGTCATGGACGAGTTTAGCACGCCGCTGCCCCAGCACGTGCTCGATGCGGTCGCCGAGACCAAGGTTGCCATCAAGGGTCCCATCACCACGCCGGTCGGCACGGGTTTCCGCAGCGTCAACGTGGCTCTGCGCAAGCATTTTGACCTCTACGCCTGCGTGCGCCCTTGCCTGTCGCAGCCGGGCGACGGCTCTCGTTTTCGCGACGTCGACCTGGTTATCGTGCGCGAGAACACCGAGGACCTCTACGCCGGCATCGAGTTCGATGAGGGCGCTGCCGAGGTCGAGGAGCTCTCGCAGCTCGTCGAGCGCTCGGGCCAGAAGACCTTCGCCGCGGATTCCGCGATTTCGATCAAGCCGATCTCTATCGCCAAGAGCCGCCGCATTGTGGAGTATGCCTTTGAGTATGCCCGCCGCTGCGGCCGCAAAAAGGTGACGGCCGTGCACAAGGCCAACATCATGAAGGCGACCGACGGCCTGTTCCTGCGCGTGGCGCGCGAGGTGGCCGCCAACTATCCCGATATCGAGTTCAACGACAAGATCGTCGACGCCACCTGCATGGGCCTGGTCCAGAACCCCAACGACTTCGATGTTCTAGTGCTGCCCAACCTGTACGGTGACATCGTGAGTGACCTGTGCGCCGGCCTGGTGGGCGGCTTGGGTATGGCCCCCGGCTCCAACATCGGTGCCGACTGCGCCATCTTTGAGGCTACGCACGGCTCCGCGCCCGATATCGCGGGCAAGGATATCGCCAACCCCACGGCCGAGATCCTCTCTGCTGCGATGATGCTCGATCACCTGGGCGAGAACGATGCCGCCAATCGCATTCGTGCCGCCGTATCTGCCACGCTCGACGAGGGCGAGCAGGTTACCGGTGACGTGCGTCGTGCCCAGACCGGCTCCGTTGAGGGCGCTGTGGGCACGCAGGCCTTTGCCGATGCCGTTATCGCGCACCTGGTCTAAGGTATGCACGCTGCAAACGCCTAAATAGTACTTAAGTGTTTGCGTATAACCTAAGAATCAATACGCCCGGCGCTCTGCCGGGCGTATTCTATTGGGGACTATGTTTCCTAACAAGGAGTAACTGATATGGGTCTGATTCAAAAGAAGGACGAGAAGGACGAGATTGACGGCCTCCAGATCATCGAGCGCGGCGAAGGCCCCGACGGTGATGAGGACGAAAAGATTGACCTGGTCGCCGGCACGTCTGCCGAACATATTGCCGCCGGCACGACCGCCGAGGAGGAGGACGCTCGCCTGGAGGCAAAGATCGCCGCGGACGCCGCCGACGAGAACCTCATGCCCGAGGAGCAGGATGAGGACAACGGCTCCGACGTGGACGACCACGCTTGCAAGCACAAGAAGACGATGATTGCCGCCTTTGTGGTCGCCGTCGTGATCGCTGCCGTGGTCGGCTTCTTTATCGGCAACGGTGGTTTTGGCGGCAAAGGCGTCGGCTCGGCGACCCTGTCCGAGGACCAGCTCGATTCGACCGTGGCAAGCTATAGCTACAACGGCAAGAAGAGCGACATCACCGCGCGTGAGGCCATCGAGAGCCAGTACAGTCTCGATACCGTCAAGGACGACGACGGCAACTACACCGCTCCGTCTGCCGACGTTATCCTGTCCTACGTGCGCAACCAGATTCTGCTGGACGCTGCCGAGGACGAGGGCATTACCGTCTCTTCCAAGGAAATGAAGCAGTACGCCGAGGATTCCATCGGCACCTCCGACTACAAGACCATGGCCACGCAGTACGGCGTGTCCAAGGACCAGGCCAAGCAGATCGTCCGCCAGTCCGCGACGCTGCAGAAGCTCTACAAGAAGAAGGTGGGCGATAGCTCCGCAAGCATGCCGACCGCCCCGACCGAGCCTGCTGACGGCAACGAGGAGACCGCGAGCAAGGACTACGCCGACTACATCATTAACCTTGCCGGCGATGAGTGGGATAGCTCAAAGGGCACTTGGAAGGATGCCGACAGTACCTATGCCAAGGCCTTTGCCGATGATGCCTTTACGACCGATAGCGCCACCTACAAGCAGGCCATGACCGCCTACTATACTGCTTATCAGCAGTATTCCTCGCAGGCTTCGAGCGCCAGCTCCAAGTGGACCGAGTATGCTAACGGCCTCTACGCCAAGGCCAACATCAGCATCTACGGCCTGTTTGCGTAAAGAGTCGCACGGCTCATCGAGCATCTAGCTGATAGAAAACAAATTGCCCGCCAGTACGGAAGTCGTTCTGGCGGGCAATTTGCGTTGAGGGCGTGATTGGCGGCTTAATTATGGCTATTCATCTTTAAGTCCAAAATGGCTATCGGCTTCATCGTCGGATATATATTCCAGTACATCGCCCGGTTGGCAGTCGAGTGCCCGGCATATCGCGTCAAGAGTTGAAAAACGTATGGCAGAAACCTTGCCCGTCTTAATGCGTGACATATTGACCTGGGAGATGCCCACACGTTCCGCAAGCTCTTTGGATGAGATCTTGCGTTCGGCGAGCAAGCGGTCAAGCCGCAGAATAATCATGGATTCCCCCTAGAGCAACTCGTCATCTTGTTTTTGCAGGATATACCCGTAGCGGAAGACGCTGGCAATCAGGCAAATAATCAGGCCTGCAAAGAGCATGGAGGGCTCGAATAACTGGCCGACGAACGCATCCGTAAAGCTGCCGCCAAATCCTGAGAGTATCATTCCCGTGATAACGGCACCAAGAAGCCTCACGGCAACGCCGCCGATAAGGAATAAATGTCCTACTCGATGAAGTGTCTGGTTACATTCAAGGTCAAAGGGCCTACCTTCCTTTTCAATGTTGAAGAAAAGCCTGCGCACACTTAGCGCGATGGTAAGCGCGAGACATGTCATCAAGAGGCTCCCTATGGCAGTGTGACCATCGTGTGCGACGAGCATAAGCGGGGCCTGCGCATCGGTACCGACGATAGCAAGGCACGGCCCTTCGCCGGCTTGAAGTTCTACGGATTGGAGACATGACCCTTGGGAGAGGCCAGGAAATATGAGTAGAAGGTCAATCGCAATGACTGCGAGGAGTCCCAGTGCGAGCGCGGTGGTAATGCAGATCGTGGCCCATTTGCAGATGCGAGCGAGCTTCCTCAGTTTGGCTATCGTCTGTTCGCGGCTGATGGTTTCATTCGATATAGATTCGTTTCGATGGACCATAACCCCTCCAATCGGCGTTTTGGATGATACTTGTATCATATCAGAATTAACGATAAACGATAAATAATTACGGATGCTGAGTAAATAATGATTGAAAACGATTAGCGTGAGCTATTAGCCCATTTTGGGTGCCGGAGTTGGCGCGCGGGGGATGAGGACAAATGCCAAAACTTCCCGTGATCGCGCAAGCGCTCCATCGGGTTCCCCTAATTCATCTGGGAAAACAACTGCAAACGATTGCAAGTAACCGGTGAACGGTCGAAAACTACCGTTCACCGATAATCTCAAAACTGGTTCTAACTGGTATTAAGCCAAAAAGACCAATTCACAAATCTTCACAATGACCTGCAATTTTTCTTTACGCTATTTTTAGCCGCCCTGCGTTGTATTGACACGAAAAGAGTTCCGATTTTTTGCCAAAGCGTTTCGAAACGGTTTCAAAACCGCAGGTAGAAGTGTTAACGAGCGGTAAACGGTCGATTTATCACCGTGAGCGGTGCAAAAACGTTTTACCGTATGAATCAACGAAAGCGATCTCTTCTGTGGTGATATAGTGGCAACAACACATCACGTGGTTACTACCAGTTGAGAACCACTGGTCTTAAAAGAACGCTTTCCAAGAAGCTTTAAGGGCGATTGCCCGCTGGCTTCCGAAAATCATCGGACTCAGATCGTACACACCTTCGGAAGGGAAATTTGAATGGTTGGCTTTATTCTTACCGGTCATGGACAGTTCGCACCCGGCCTCGCAAGCGCTATCGCTATGGTTGCCGGCGACCAGCCCGCTTTTACCGTCGTTCCTTTTGAGGGCGACCAGGCTGCTTCCTACGGTGAGGATCTCCGCGCCGCTATTACCGCCATGCGCGAGGAGTGCGATGGCGTGCTCGTCTTTACCGACCTGCTCGGTGGTACCCCGTTCAACCAGTCGATGATGATTGCCCAGGATGTCGACAACGTCGAGGTTTTGACTGGCACCAACCTTCCCATGGTTATTGAGCTTCTGTTCCTCCGCGGCAATGCCACGCTCGCCGAGCTTGGTGAGCAGGCAGTGACCGTTGGCCAGACGGGCATTACCGCCCAGACGGTCGCTTCTGTTGCTGGAGCCGAGGAAGAGGATATCTTCGGCGAAGAGGATGGCATCTAATGGCCGATTTCGGAGCCAACGTCCTGAGCTCCTCGGTCGCTCTTTTGGGCCTGCTTGTCATCATGGGCTTGATTTACACCATCTGGTCGCAAATCAACATGAAGAAGAAGCAGAAGTACTTCAAGGAGCTGCACACCGAGCTCAAGCCGGGTCAGGAGGTTCTTTTCGCCGGCGGTATCTACGGAACCGTTAAGGGCATCGAAGGCGAAAAGGTCCAGATCAAAGTCCGATCCGGAGCCGTCGTAGACGTTTCGCGTTACGCGATTCAGGAGATCAAGTAACTGTCGTCAGCAAATAACGAAAGGAAGCTGATCAACATGGCAGAACCCAACATTCTTCTTACCCGCATCGATAACCGACTGGTTCATGGTCAGGTTGCCACCCAGTGGAACTCCACTCTGGGCTCCAACCTCATCCTCGTCGCCAACGACGACGTGTCGACCAACACCATGCGCCAGAACCTCATGAAGATGGCCGCTCCCACCGGCGTCGCTACGCGTTTCTTCTCCCTGCAGAAGACCATCGACGTCATCGGCAAGGCGAGCCCGCGCCAGAAGATCTTCATCGTGGCCGAAACACCGGAAGACGTGCTTACGCTCGTCAAGGGCGGTGTGCCTATAAAGAAGGTAAATATCGGCAACATGCACATGTCGGAAGGAAAGCGGCAAGTCGCCACCTCCGTGGCAGTTAACGACGAGGATGTCGCTGCGTTTAAAGAGCTGCAGGAATTGGGGGTGGAGTTGGAGATCAGGCGCGTTCCGAGCACGCCTGTTGAGGACACGAGCAAGCTCTTCTCGTAATCCTCGTGATCCACGTTGTCAGGATTGAAACCCTGACGTTCTGTACGTGATATCCAAAGTGCGTACATACATTTTGAAAGGAGGAGCAAGATGGAATACTCGATCATCCAGGTCGCTCTGGTCTTCGTCGTCACGTTCGTCGCGGCAATCGACCAGTTCAACTTCCTCGAGTCTCTCTATCAGCCCATCGTCACCGGCGCCGTCATCGGTCTTATCCTTGGCGACCTCAACACCGGTCTTCTCGTGGGTGGTACTTATCAGCTCATGACGATCGGCAACATGCCGATCGGAGGCGCTCAGCCGCCTAACGCCGTCATCGGCGGCATCATGGCAGCCATTCTCGCTATCGCTACGGGTCTCGAGCCCAACGCGGCAGTCGGCCTTGCCATTCCGTTCGCCCTGCTTGGTCAGCTCGGCGTTACCCTGGTCTTCACGCTTATGTCCCCGCTTATGTCCACGGCCGATAACATGGCTCATAACGCGGACACCAAGGGCATCGAGCGCCTGAACTACTTCGCCATGGCTCTGCTCGGCCTGATCTTCGCTGTCGTCGTCACCCTGTTCTTCATCGCTGGCGCTACCATTGGTCAGACCATCGCTTCCGCCATCCCGACTTGGCTGCAGACCGGTCTGTCCGCTGCAGGCGGCATGATGCGCTTCGTCGGCTTCGCCGTCCTGCTCAAGGTTATGATGAACCGCGATATGTGGGGCTTCTTCCTCATGGGCTTTGGCCTCGCGCTCATCACCGTTGCCAACGATTCTCTGGCAACCCCTGCTCTGCTCATCCTCGCTCTCATCGGCTTCGGTATCGCTTTCTGGGACTTCCAGCAGCAGACCGAGCTGAAGGGTGCAGCTGTTTCTGACGGAGGTGACTTCGAAGATGGCATCTAATGAGTATGTGATCCCGGAGCACTACGAGGATCTCACTCCTGCTCCGCAGCTCGACCAGAAGACCCTCAACAAGATGGCTTGGCGCTCCTGCTTCCTGCAGGCCTCGTTCAACTACGAGCGTATGCAGGCCGCTGGCTGGCTCTACTCCATCATCCCCGGTCTGGAGAAGATCCACACCAACAAGAACGACCTCGCGGCTTCCATGAGCCACAACCTGGAGTTCTTCAACACCCACCCGTTCCTCGTCACCTTTGTTATGGGCATCGTGCTTTCGCTCGAGCAGAACAAGGTTGACATCCCCACGATCCGCGCCGTCCGCGTCGCCGCAATGGGCCCGCTCGGTGGTATCGGTGACGCCCTGTTCTGGCTGACGCTCGTGCCTATCACGGCCGGCATTACCTCCAACATGGCCATCAACGGCAACGCCGCTGCGCCGATCATCTTCCTGGTGATCTTCAACGCCGTCCAGTTCGCTCTGCGCTTCTGGCTCATGAACTGGTCCTACAAGCTTGGCACCAGCGCTATTGACGCTCTGACCGCCAACATGCAGGCCTTCACGCGTGCCGCTTCCATCATGGGCGTCTTCGTCGTCGGTTGCCTGGTCGTCACCATGGGTGGCACCCAGATCAACCTCAAGATCCCCAACGGCACCACCCGTGGTCTTGCCCCTACTACCGTGATCGTCTCCGAGAAGGAGGCCGAGAACTTCACCGGTATGGAGGGCATCGATACCGAGACCGCTGAGGCCGGTACCATCGCCATGACCGATGAGGACGGCAACGCCCTCACCGCCGTCGATGCCGACGGCAACGAGGTCAAGTGCGGCGTCGCCGATCTGGGCAACGGCATGGAGTCCGTGACCTACGCTACCGTCACCGAGGATCCGGTCAACTTCTCTGTTGCCGACACCCTCAACACCATCGTCCCGAAGCTCGTCCCGCTTATGCTTACGCTGCTGCTTTACTACATGTTCGCTAAGCACAGCTGGACCCCGACCAAGGGCATTCTGCTGCTCTTCGTCCTCGGCATCCTGGGCGCTGGCCCGCTTGGTCTCTGGCCGAGCATCTGGTAAGGATCTAGCTTGAGGGGTGTGTCCCTACGCGGCTCACACCCCGACCCCTTAAGCCATGTGTATGTTAAAAGCCGCGTGCTCGAAAGAGCGCGCGGCTTTTGTTTTCTTGTTGATTCGGGTGTGGCAGACAGATAATGCTAAACACCCTAGGTAGTAGCCGAGTTTGAGAAAATGGGAGGATAGGATGGCGATCGGAGCGCGTAAGCAACCGCTGTACGATCAGCTGGTCGATATTCTGACCGAAAAGATCGACCATGAATATCGCGCCGGTGACATGATTCCTTCCGAGCGCGAACTATCGGAGCGCTATGGTCTCTCGCGCACTACGGTACGCCTGGCTCTGCAGGAACTGGAGCGTTTAGGATTGGTGGTTCGGCAGCACGGTCGCGGTACCTTTGTGACCGACCGTTCGGCAAAGGCAACCAATCTTATGCAGTCCTACAGCTTTACCGAGCAGATGCGCGCGATGGGTCGCGACCCCGAGACCACGATTCTCGAGTTTTGCGAGATGGAGGCCGATAAGAATCTGGCCGAGCATATGGGATTGCGTATCGGTGATCGCATTTTTAAGCTCAAGCGCCTTCGTTCTGCCGACAACATGCCCATGATGGTCGAACGCAGCTATCTACCGGTTCGTCAATTTCTGTCCCTAAAGCGACCGCTGCTGGAGCGTAAGCCGCTTTACGATGTGATTGAGCAGGACTTTCAGCAAAAGATACGCGTGGCCGAAGAGGAGTTCTATGCGAGCATAGCCCGTCCCACTGATGCTCACCTTTTGGGAATTGTCGAGGGCTCGCCCGTGCTCGATTTGGTCAGGACTACGTATAACGAGTCAAACGAGGTTGTGGAGTATACACTCTCGGTTGCTCGTGCCGATCAGTTTAAATACAAGGTTTATCACCAGCGTAGCGACTAGTGTTCGCATCGTTTCCATATGATGATTCTTTGCATTTAACTGGTTACTACCAGATAACCAACTGAAGTGTATAATTGCACGTCAGAGGATTACTTCTAGAGAGAGGTATTAGAAATGTTCGAGAAGAGTGTCGAGGAGCTCACCGAGCTCGGCGCCCAGATCACCACGGCCGAGATTGCTCAGCAGCCCGAGCTTTGGCGTGATACGCTCAACATCTATCGCGAAAACAAGGAGGCCATCGAGGCCTTCCTGGCCGAGGCTCGCGCTATGGGCGAGGGCCGTCTGTCCGTTGTCTTCACCGGTGCCGGTACGTCCGACTACGTTGGCGATACCTGCGCCCCGTACCTGCGTCACGCTGGCAACACTGATCTCTACGACTTTAAGCCCATCGCCACGACCGACATCGTGAGCGCCCCGCGCGACTTCCTGCGCGCTGAGGATCCCACGCTCGTGGTTTCCTTTGCCCGCTCTGGCAACAGCCCCGAGAGCCTTGCCGCCGTTGCCGTTGCCAAGGAGCTCGTCCACAACGTCAAGTTCCTCAACATCACCTGCGCTCCCGAGGGCAAGCTCGCCGTCGAGTCTGCTGATGATCCCAACGCGCTGACGCTGCTCATTCCGCGCGCCAACGACAAGGGCTTCGCCATGACCGGTTCTTATTCCTGCATGACCCTGCTCTCTACCCTTATTTTCGACACTGCCTCTGACGAGCAGAAGGCCGAGTGGGTCGAGACCATCGCCAAGATGGGCGAGGAGGTCATCTCCCGTGAGCCCGAGATCGCCGATTATCTGGCTGGCGACTTCAACCGCGTGACCTACTTGGGTTCTGGCTCCTTCGGTGGCCTTGCCCAGGAGAGCCAGCTCAAGATCCTCGAGCTCGCTCACGGTCTGGTCGCTACTTCCTACGACACCTCCATGGGCTATCGTCACGGACCTAAGTCCTTCGTCGACGATAAGACGCTCGTCTTCGTGTTCGTCAACAACGACGCCTACACCCGTCAGTACGACATCGACATCCTCAACGAGATCGGTGGCGACGAGATCGCTCAGCACACCATCGCCGTTCAGCAGGAAGGTGCCACCGTCTATGAGGGTGAGTCCTTCACCTTTAAGGGTTACGAGGCACTTCCCGAGGGTTACCTTGCTCTGCCGTTCGTGATGTTTGCCCAGGCTATCAGCCTGCTCAACTCCGTCCGCGTGGGCAACACGCCCGATACGCCGAGCCCCACCGGCACGGTCAACCGCGTGGTTAAGGGCGTGACGATTCACCCCTTCACCGCTTAATCGCGTCCCCCTGTAAGGGCGCCCGTCCGCTCATAACGGCGGGCGGGCGCTTTTTGTTTTACGTGAGCTGGGTATAAGCATTACCACAGTCAACTGCTTTAGAAGCGAGGAGTGCATATGAGCACGTACGCAATTAAGGCTGACAAGTTCTTCTTGCCGGCGGGCCCGCAACTGGGCGGCTATCTTATGGTCGAGGATGGCGTTTTTGGCGCCTGGCAGGCCGACGAGCCCTCTTGCGAGATTAAGGACTACACGGGATCGTGGATCGCACCGGGTATGGTCGATACTCACATCCATGGCTTCTACAACCACTCAACTACCGATAACGATCCCGAGGGCATCGATATCAGCTCAACCGAGCTCGCCCGTCGCGGTACCACCAGCTGGCTGCCCACGACGTTCACCGATGGCGTCGAGCAGATCAAGGATGCCTGCGCCGCCATCGCCCAGGCTGACGAGGGCCGCGGTCCCGACTTCTGCGGTGCCCGCATTCAGGGCATCTACCTGGAGGGCCCCTTCTTTACCATGAAGCACGTGGGCGCGCAGAACCCCGCTTACCTGATTGACCCCTCCGAGGAGGTTTTCGACCAGTGGCAGGAGGCTGCGGGCGGTCGCATCGTTAAGAGCGCCATGGCCGCCGAGCGCGACGGTGCCGCTGCTTATGCGGCTGCTCTGAACGCCAAGGGCGTGGTGACCAGCATCGGTCACTCCGACGCCACCTACGATGAGTGCATCGCCGCTATCAATGCCGGTGCCAGCTGCTTTACGCATACCTATAACGGCCAGCGCGGTCTGCATCACCGTGAGCCCGGTGTCGTGGGTGCTGCCATGTCCACGCCCGAGACCTACGCCGAGATCATCTGTGACGGCAAGCACGTAAACCCTGCCGCCATCAAGGCGCTGCTGCAGGCAAAGGGCTGGCAGCACACGGTACTCATCACCGACTGCCTGGGTTGCGGCGGCATGCCCGAGGGCAGCTACACCAGTGGCGGCATGGACGTCATCATGAAGGACAACCTGTGCTGGCTCGCCGACGGCAAGAGCATTGCCGGCTCGGTGCTCACGCTTGCCCAGGGCGTCAAGAACATCGTCGACTGGGGCATCGCCAGCGCCGATATCGCCATTCGCATGGCAACTGAGGTGCCGGCACGCTCCGCGCACATCGAGGATAAGTGCGGCAGCATCATGCCGGGTCGCGACGCCGACTTTGTCGTGTTCGACCATGAGCTCACCCTCGTCGAGACGTATGTTGGCGGCCAGAGCGTCGGCAACGCCTTTACCGAGTAACGATAGAAAAAGACGGCGGGCCCGAATCTGCTCGGACCCGCCGTATGGGTTAAACGCTCAAAAGCACCTTAACAGTTACAGCTTGTTAGCGATCTTCTTTGCCGTGCGCTTGACGCCGGCCACAAGACCCCCCGCGGGATGCTCCTTTTCGTATGCTAGACGCTTCTCGCGCTTGGCGTACTCTTCGACGATGATGTCGCCATACTCGTCTTCGATCTTGTCGAAGAAGTCGACGGCGCCCTTAATTTCCTCAGCGGTCGGGTGTCCCTTCTGGACGCCGCCGGTAATCTTGAACGGACCCCACGTGTCAAATCCGGGGCAGCCGTAGACACCCATAAAGATGGCCTGCCTCATGCGGCAGATGCCATCGATATCCTTGCCGTACCACTTGTTTTTGCCACCGTAGGTCATAAGGCCAAACACCTTGTCCTGCGGCTGCAGCACGTTCGTGAGCACGCGCGCCATATCTTTGTCGATCTCGGAGTAATAGATGCCCGTGGCGACACCGATCAGATGGTATTCGTGCAGGTCGGGGTACTCGTTTTTACCTAGTGACTTCACGTCGAGGGTATCGATTTCGGGGTGTGCCTCAACGATGGCGTCCACGAGCTTTTTCGTATTGCCGTGGTGGCGTGAGGCATAAAGGATGATGGTTCGCATAAGAAGGCCTTTCAGCTGTAATTGCATCAATGTCTGTATGGTACCCCGTTGCATGCCTGGGAAACCGGACGCATCGATGAACGTGCGGGTTTGTCCTTTGGTCAGGGCCGAGACGGGTTCTTGTGAGCAAAAAGCAGTTGTTCGAAAGGATGGACAATGGAATACGCTCTCTCCAACGATTCGATTTCTATCAAGGTCTCCACGGCCGGCGGCTCGTTTACCTCGATTGAGGCTGGAGGTCGCGAGTACTTGTGGCAGGGCGATCCCGCCGTGTGGTCCGGCCAGGCACCGATTTGCTTCCCGATTTGCGGAGGTTTGCGCGATAACAGCGCCATGACGTTTGCCGGACATCATGTGAAGCTCGCCCGCCACGGCTTTGCGCGCAAGCAGGAGTGGAAGCTGTTGAGCCAAAGCACAAACGAGCTGGCTATGTGCCTGGCATCCGAGGATAACGCCGCGCTGCTGAGCGATTATCCGTATCCGTTTAAACTTGTCGCCCGCTATACGCTCGAGGACGCCGCCGTGCGTGTCTCCTATGAGGTTACCAACGAGGGCACCGAGGACATGCCTTTCTTTATCGGTGGACACCCCGGCTTTAGGTGTCCGCTCGACGAGGGCGAGTCCTATACGGACTACGAGTTGCGTTTTGAGAAAGACGAGGCTGCGGAGCTCTGCACCGCCGTTCCCTCGACCGGATTGATTGATGTGGACAGGCGCTCCAAGAACCCCATGGTGGGAAAGACGCTGCCTTTGTCGCATGAGCTCTTCGATTTTGCGGAGACCATCTTTGACGTGCTCGAGAGCCGTCAGGTCACGCTTTCCAAAAAGGGCGAGGACAAGGGCGTTCGCCTGAGCTTTGAGGGCTTCCCGTACCTCATTGTGTGGAGCAAGCCCGAGGGTGATTTTGTGGCAGTTGAACCCTGGGGCGGCCTCTCGACCTGTTCCGATGAGGATGACGTGCTTGAGCACAAGCGCGGCTGCCTTATCGCCAAGCCCAAAGAAACCATCGTGCGCTCGTTCACAATCGAGATTCTGTAGTCGCATGTAGCCAATTCGTTTTGCAAGGCATAAGGAGCCTGCGAGATAAGGAGCTAGAAATGATCCTCACCGTTACGATGAACCCGTCCGTCGATACGCGCTATCAGCTCGATGAGCTCATTATCGACGACGTCAACCGCGTGACGCCCGAAAAGACCGCCGGCGGTAAGGGCCTCAACGTGGCCCGCGTCCTGGGTCAGCTGGGCGACGATGTCGTGGCAACCGGCCTGCTTGGTGGTCATATGGGCGCCTATATGGCCGAGCTCATGGATGCCAACGGCATTAAGAATGATTTTGTGCCCATCAAGGGCGAGACCCGCATCTGCCTCAATATCCTTCATGCCGGCAACCAGACCGAGCTGCTCGAGAGCGGCCCGACGATTGCCCCCGAGGAGCTCGATGCCTTTACCGCCAAGTTCGCCGAGCTTGCGAGCAAGGCCGATGTCGTTACCATCTCGGGTTCGCTGCCCCGCGGCGTCGAGGCGGACTACTATGCCAAGATCACGGGCATTGCCGAGAACGCCGGCGCCAAGGTGCTGCTCGATACCTCGGGTGCCTCGCTTGAGGCTGCGCTCAAGTCCGAGGTCAAGCCTGAGCTGGTTAAGCCTAACCTGACCGAAATTAACGGCCTTCTGGGCACGAGCTTTACCACCGACGATGTGGACGAGCTCCGTTCCGCGCTCGCCTCTGACGCCCGCTTCTCCGATATCCCCTGGGTCGTCGTATCCATGGGCGCTGCCGGCTCAGTTGGCTTCCACAATGGCCGTGCGTTCCGCGCCAAGACCCCCGATATCCCCGCCGTTAACGCTACGGGCTCTGGCGATTCGACCATTGCTGGCTTCGCACATGCGATTGCTGCCGGCGCCGACGACGAGACGGTGCTGCGTACCGCCAACACCTGCGGCAAGCTCAATGCCATGGATCCCATGACTGGCCACTTGGTTATGGATCGTTGGGACGAGGTTTACAACGGCGTTGTCGTGACCGAGCTGTAGGAGCTTGTGCTGCGGCCCCGGCATCGGTTGCTAGCTCATGTCGACGACAAGTGCAGTAGCATTATGCCGGGGCGCGACGCCGACACTGTCGTGTTCAATCCCGACCTTACCCTGGTCGAGACGCATGTGGGTGGCAACAGCGTCGGTAATGCGTTTGCCGAGTAGCCGCCAAAGAAACGATCCGAGAGGGGATTTAGATGATTTACGGTGCATTGGGCGATATCGAGGAGTACCGTGGAATGCTCAAGGGCCTCGATGTGCTGATCGATTGGCTCGAGGAGAACGATCCGGCGAAGCTCGAGGTCGGCAGCCATCCGATTCTGGGCGACAAGGTCTTTGCGAACGTCATGGCTCCCACGACGCGTCCCGAAGCCGAGGCTCACTATGAGACGCATCAGCGCTATCACGACCTGCAGATCGACGTCGAGGGTCGCGAGGCCTTTAAGGTTGCCACGGGCAGCCTGACGCTGGTCCAGGAGTTCGACGAGAAGGACGACTACGATCTGGTCGATTCCGACGCCTCGATCGCCGGCGATCTTGCTGACGACAAGTTTGCGCTGTTTGTTGCCGGCGAGCCTCACATGCCCACGCTCGAGTTCCCGGGCGATGGCGCGCAGCCGGTCAAGAAGATTTGCTTTAAGCTGCTTGCAGATGCTTACTGGGAGGAGTAGCGCGCTGCTCGGCTGAGCTGTTCGTGTTGCGAGCGTTATCCCTTAGGGGAGCGCGCTTGAGCCCCGCTGATCGCGGTTCCTTTGGGGATTGCGGTTGGCGGGGCTTGTTGTTGAGTAGGGGAGTTGCCGGCGGCGTTGTGCTCGGTTTGGCGGCTGTTCGCCAGAAATCGGCAACAAAAAAGCCGCCCGAAGGCGGCTATCTTGTGCAATGGAGCCAGCGACCGGGCTCGAACCGGTGACCCCCGCTTTACGAGAGCGGTGCTCTACCAACTGAGCTACGCTGGCGGCCATGTGGTGACGCAACTGAGGCGTCAACAGCTGTCTATGATACGGGACATCACAAATCCGCGCAAGTGTTCTGACGGCTTTTCTCACTTTAAATGCACTAATATTGGAGGCGTGATGTCTTGCTCTTACGGGTCTCAAGCAGAATGGGGCAGTGATGGCTCAACCCAGGATCCTTCTCACGCGTATCGATGACCGTTTCATTTACGGGCAAGACGTTGAGCTGTGGAACGAAGCCGTGGGCTCCAACCTTGTCCTAATCGTCAACGATGAGATCGCGGCGGATTCGCGCAAGTGGGCGCCTATGAGGGTCGCGGCGCCCGAGGGCGTGTGGACGCGGTTTTTCTCGGTGCAAAGGACCATCGACATCATTCATACCGCAACGCCGCGCCAGTTGATTCTGATCATGGTGGCCTCACCCGCCGATGCACTCGCGCTGGTTAAGGGTGGTGTGCCGATTACCAAGATCAGCATTGGCCATATACAGGCAGGGGAGGGCAAACGCTCTGTAACGCCCGCGGTCGCCATAGACGATGCCGACGTTGCCGCCCTCAAAGAGCTGCAAGAACTCGGCATAGAGCTAGAAATCCGCTATCTCCCCAGTTCCGCCCCCGATCCCATCGACAATCTGTTCAACTGATCCCTTGGGGACGGAGGAAAACGGATCATTTTGCCCTTGCGAGGGACGCGCGCGATGCCGCCTGTCAAAAACTATGCCCATTTACTACGTTTGATCGGTTATCGCCGAGCATGTCGAATTTGAGAAAAACAAAACCGCAGGTAGACGGCTCGCGCATTTAACAAAAACCGGTGCATGGTCGAGCATCCCGGGCTAAGCGTAGTAAATGGGCATAGTTTTGATATGTCACTCATACAGTCACAGCGAAAAAGAGCCTAAAAGATGAAAAACGCCCGTCGGCGGTGTGCCGGCGGGCGTTGCTGTGCGATATGTCGCGTTGTGGGCCTAGTGCCTCATAAAGTGGTATTCGATCACATTGCTGTAGGGATGACCGGGGCCCACGATGCCCTGGGGGAACAGCGCATGGTGCGGCGTGTCAGGATACATTTCGGCCTCGAGGGCAAAGCCGGCGCCCCAACCATAGTTGGCATCGTCTTTGGCGTGTTCGTCGCCCAGCCAGTTGCCGGTGTAGAGCTGCACGCCCGGGGCAGTGGTGTAATAGTCCAGCTCACGGCCGGTCCACATCTCCTCGACGTGCATCGCGCGGCGCAGATTACGGCCGTACTGATAGCCATCGATGCACAGGCAGTGGTCGTAGCCACGGGCCTGCTTAATCTGCGGATCGTCGGCTTCCATGCCGGGCGCGACGGGGCGCAGCTCACGGAAGTCAAACGGCGTGCCCTCGACCGGAGCGATCTCGCCGGTGGGGATGTTCTGCTCGTTGATGGGCAGGTAGTGGGCAGCGTTAGCAACAAAGAAGTGCTCACAGTCCATTCCGGCGTTATGGCCGGCAAGGTTAAAGTACGTGTGGTTGGTCATGGACACGTACGTGGCGCGGTCGCTCTCACAGCCATATTCGATACGGAAGCAACCGGTGCGCGTTACGGTAAACACGGCCGTAAACGTGCGGTTGCCGGGCAGGCCCAGCTCGCCATCCTTAAGCGAGGTGGTCATGCGCACGGCATTGTGGACCTCGTCGAGCTCAACATCCCACACGCGCTTGTGCAGGCCATGCTCAAGATCACTGTGCAGGTTGTTGACGCCCTCGTTGGCCGGCATATGCCAGTCCGTACCGTCAATGGTGATCGTGGCACCCGCAGTACGGTTGGCCACGGGGCCGATGGTCGCGCCAAAGCAGGCGGGGTTGTCAAAGTAATCCTCGAGCTTATCGAAGCCCAGCACCACATCGCGCACGTTGCCGGGGATGTCGGGCACGTCGATGCCCAACACGGTGGCACCATAGTCCATAATGCGAACGCAGATCTCGGGCCCGTTGAGGGTGTAACGATGAACGGGGGTACCGCACGGCGCGGTGCCGAAAAGCTCGGAAGTGATCATTTGGTTCCTAACATCGAGGTATTTCCGACAAACTGTAGCGCGAACAGGCGAGATTATCACTACACCCCACTAAAGCAGGGGGTATTTTTCTCAAAAAAGTGATGATTGGAGCTGCGCGGGCGTTCATTTGTGACGCGTACGAGTCTGATACAATTTGTTCGTTACTGTTTGAATGATATGCGCGCAAAGAACGGCGAGGATTCATCGTGATTAAGGCAGAGCGACAGGATAAGGTTCGTCAGCTGCTCGAAGAGCAGGGCACGGTCTCGGTTAAAGAGATTTCTGATACGTTAGGTGTCTCGGATATGACGATCCGCCGCGACCTTGAGGAACTTGCGAGCCTGGGCGAGATCGAACGCGTGCACGGTGGAGCCCGCAGTGCGCAGGGCCGTCCACATGCTATGTTGCGCCATGAGTATTCGCACAGCGAAAAGCGCACCAAGCATGCCGAGGAAAAGCTGCAGATCGCGCGCCGCGCCGTGGAGCTTATCGAGGAAGGCTCGACCATCTTTTTGGGTACGGGCACCACGGTTGAGCAGATGGCCTCGATGCTGCCGGCGTGCCGCCTGCGCATCGTGACTAACTCGCTTTCGGTCTTTAACCTGCTTGAGGCGCGCGAGGACTGTGACCTGTGCCTGGTAGGCGGCATGTACCGTCGCCGCACCGCCGCTTTTGTGGGACCAACGGCCGAGGATACCCTGCGTGCACTGGGCATCGACGCGGCGTTTATCGGCGCCAACGGCATTTTGGACGGCGACGTGTCCACGTCTAACATGGAAGAGGGCCGCATCCAGCAGCTCGCCTTTAGCAAGGCCGACTCGCGCTATCTGATCGCCGATTCTAGCAAAATTGGTAAGCGCGACTTCTACACCTTCTGCCGCCTGGACAGCCTGGACGCCGTGGTGTGCGAGCCGGGTATTACCGCCGAGGATCGTGCCGCCATCGAGGAACACACGCAGGTCATCTGCTAGCTAACGCTACGGGAGACACTTTTGCCCTCTGCCGGCGCGGGGATTATCGCTTCAATATGACGTGCAGAATGACACGTATAAGTAAAAACGCCATTTGCGCGACATTTTACGTGTCAACGTGACGCGATTTGACGCGCAAATAGGAATTCATGGGCGCTCGGAAGATCGACGGAGTTCGTGAACCTGCAACTTGGTTGGGTAGCGTACGAAGTCCTCCAGCGGGACCGAATATGTTTTCGGTATCATATCGGTATCAAATGATACCGAAAGTATGTTCGTGATACCGAAAACTAGAAACCATGCTTTATAACTGCTTGGAAAGTTCGGATTTGACTGTCTTATTGTCTTGATCTGTAACAGGTAGACGGTCGAAAGTGGGCTACGTGTTACAGATTGAGATCTTTCAGCCCTGGTCGCCCGTTCGTCTAAATCTATAACAGTTAGGATTGAAAATCCCTGCTAGATGTTACAGATCGAGACGAATGATTCGCTCGGGCTCACCAAAAACAAAAAAGGCCGCATGCGAACCCGTGGGGGATTCGCATGCGGCCGACAGGGGGTATGCGGCAAAAGTTAGGCCATGAGCAGGCCGGTCTCCGCGACGTTCTTGTACCAGTACGCGCTCGCCTTGGGATAGCGCTTCTGGGTCTCAAAGTCGATGTAGAACAGGCCATAGCGCTTGTTATAGCCGTTGGTCCAGGAGAACTGATCCTGCAACGACCACACAAAGTAACCGTCGACGTTCACGCCGCCGTCGATTGCCTTGAGGATCCACGCGAGATGCTGACGCATGTAGTCGATACGAGGGGCGTCGTCGATAAAGCCGTCCTCAAAGTCGTCCTTATAGCCCATGCCGTTCTCGGTGATGTAGATCTTCTTGTAGTTGGGGTAATCGTTCTTAATGCGGAGCAGCAGGTCGTAGAGGCCCTCGGGATAGATGATCCAGTCCCAATCGGTGGTGGGTACGCCTTCGCGCACGCATGACTCGCCCACGCCCTTGAGGAACCAGCGCGAGGAGCCCTTGTCGCCGGTGCCATTGTGGTTGATGTCGTTTTCGCCCTCGGCGGCACGCAGGAACTGGCACTTGTAGGTGTTGACGCCCAGGCAATCGTTGTAGGGGAGCGCGGCGGTCAGCGCGGCGATGTCCTCGTCGCGGACGTCGAGCTCGCCGCCGGCGATATGGGCCAGCTTGGTCGCAGCCTCCATGGTGTCGGCTGCATAGTGGCCGCGGAAGGTGGCGTCGAGTACCCAGCGGTTGTTGATGACGTCGGCCATGCGAGCTGCCTCGCAGTCGGCGGCGCTGCTGGGATCGAGGGGATACTTGGGCTCCAGGTTCTGGACAATGCCGATCTCGCCCTCAAAGCCGCCCTCATGGAAGGCGACGACAGCCTTGGCGTGGGCTACCATCATGTTGTGCATGAGCTGGAAGGCCTTGTCCAGGCGGTACTTCTCGCCGTGCGGCCAGTTGCCGACGATAAAGCTGCCCTCGGCGGTTGCGGGAATCTCGTTAAACGTGAACCAGTGCTTGACCTCGGTGAACTCGGCAAAGCAGAACTTGGCGTACTCGACAAAGGCGTCGATCGTCGTGCGCGTCAGGAAGCCCTCGCCGCCGTTCTGGTAAAAGGCCTCGGGCGTATCGAAGTGATCGAGCGTGACATAGGGGATAACGCCAGCTTTGTTGCAGGTGGCGAAAAGCTCGTGATAGAAGGCAACGCCCTTGGGGTTAATCTCGCCAGTGCCGTTGGGGAAGATGCGGCTCCAAGCGATGGAGACGCGGATACCGTTGATGCCGAAGCGCTGGCACAGGTCGATATCGACCGGATATTTGTTGTAGAAGTCGCTTGCGGGATCGGGGGAGAAGCGACCCTGGGCTGCCAGGAAATCGTCCCAGGGCACTTTGCCCTTGCCGTGCGTACGGGTCTCGCCCTCAACCTGGTAAGCAGCGGTGGCGCCGCCAAACACGAAGCCGTCGGGGAACTGCATGGGGTTGGTCATGAGTCATCCTTTCTGTGGGATACGAATAGGGAGAGGTGCCCGAACTGGGGATCCGGGCGCCAACAGAGGGAGGAACTAGTCGAGGTTCTCGCGGAGCCACTTGATGGCGCCAGCGGGGTCGCGAGTAAGGTCGATATATTCCTTACCGCGCGGAGCGAGCAGCTTAATGCCCAGGCGATCGGTATCGGCCTTCATGTCGTTGTAGTAGCTACGGACCTGCGGGGCAAGCACGATAACGTCGTACTGATCCATGATGGCAGTGTGCTGGCCATAGGCGCCTGCGGAGGAAGCGATATTCTCTCCGGTCTGTGCGGCACCTTCCTTGATGGCGTTGGCGAGCATGGCAGAGGTACCGGCGCCGGCGCACAGGACGAGGACCTTCAGGCCATCGACATCCTTCTTGGAGGATGCATCGGCAGCGGGTTCGGGCTGATCGGCGACAGGCTTGCTGTCGGCGGCAGCGGCGGTCGGCTCGACGGAAGCGGTGGTCTGCTCGACAGCGGGCGCAGAGGTGCTGGCGGCGATGGTGGCAGCACCATCGGACTCGAGACCCAGCTCGGCGGCGCGCTCGGCCTCCTGGTCGCAGAGCAGCTTATCGTATGCCTTCAAGAACGGCAGGTAGATGATGGCGTCCAGCAAGATGATGATCGCGACAAACACCAAGGCGATAAGCTGGAAGTTCGTGGTGATGAAGATGCCGATGGGGGCAGGGGTGGCCCAAGGCACCACGAAGGAGAAGCCGTTCATGCCCACGTTATCGATAAAGAACTTGGCAACACTCACGTTGACGCAGCCGGCGGCAACAAAGGGGATGAGCATGTAGGGGTTAAGGATCATCGGCGCGCCAAAGAGCAGCGGTTCGTTGACGGCGAAGGCAACAGGAACAATCGAGGCCTTACCGACGGCTTTGAGCTGCTTGGACTTCATAAAGAGAATCAGCAGAAGCGGCACGATGAACGTGGCGCCGGTGCCGCCGAACTCACCCACGAGCGACATGTTAAAGGTGAGGGAGTGGGCGGGGTGGCCACCGGCCAGCAGAACCTGCAGGTTCTCGGCCTGGTTGGCAAGACGGATGGGGTCGATGCCCGGCTGGACAATCGAAGGACCGTGGACGCCGATGAACCAGAAGAACGCGGTGGCTGCCTGGATAAGGATAAGGCCAGGATAGGTTTCTGCAGCGGTAAAGAGCGGGGAGAGCAGCTTGATGAGCAGCTCGGAGAACGGAACGCCCATGAGGTTGCGCACGACGACATCGATGATGCCGCAGATGATGACAGCGCCGCCAAAGGGGATGATGTCGCGGAAGTTCTGAGCGATGGCGCCCGGAACCTCCTTGGGCAGCTTAATGGTCAGATCGCGCGAGACGCAGAACTTATAGACCCACACGGAAATGAACGCGGCGATATAGGCCGAGAACAGACCGCGCGTGCCCATGCTGGTGCAATCGAAGACCGAAAGCTCGGAGCCGTTGAACTTGGTGGTGAACTGCGTAACAGCGAGCAGCAGCATGCTGCACTGGGCGGCAACCATGGTGGAGCCGTCGTTGAGCACCTTGCCGGCGGGCATGCGACGGTTCATGGAAGCCGTGAAGTTCTTGGCGGTGGTGCCGGCAACCATGATGCCCATGACGCCCATGGTGAAGTTGTACAGCTTGTTGCACCAGTCGATGAGCGGCTGGGGCAGCGTGATGCCAACTACGCCGGGAGGGGTGGCGATCAGCAGAAAGATCGAAGAGGTAAGGACGATGGGCATGCACCCAAGGAATCCGTCCTTAATGGCCTGGAGGTAGATGTTTCTCGAGATCTTCTCGAAGAACGGTTGATGCTTCTCGAGCATCTTTACGATGGCGTCCATAGAGCTCCTTTGCTACTTGATGCGCGATGCATGTGGATGGAACTGGTCGTCGATGGATGGTCAGGACTGCCCGGAAACCTTCCTGCTTAAGGAAGGCATTGCGAAATGACAACGTTGTCATTTCGTTAATGACAACGTAAGACATTTTTGGAAGAGCAACAAGGATTTACAGGTGAACGGTCGATATCGTCCGATAAACGGCTGATTTGTCAGTCGGGCAGGTAGTGTATGCTAGAACACAAAAAACAAGCGATGCAAAACCGACTGGAGAAGTAGTGGCAACGATGGACAAGAAAAATATCTCAATGAACGATGTAGCAGTTGCTGCGGGCGTTTCTCTCAAGACGGTTTCGCGTGTGATCAACGAGCCCGATAGCGTGCGAGAGTCGACACGCGATAAGGTTCATTCCGCAATGGAGGCGCTCGGGTTTCGAACCAACTTTGCCGCGCGTTCGCTCAAGTTGGGCCGTTACGGGTGCATCGGCGTGGCGCTGTTCCACTTGTCGGGCGGTGCCGTGGACATGATTGACGGTATCGCCGATGCCGCCGAAGAACGCGGCTTTGCGCTCACGATGATTAAGAAGTGCGGAGGTGAGAAGATGACTCTTGCCGATGCGGCGCGTAGGATGTCGCAGCTGCCTGTTGATGGCATGATCTTCAACCTGCGTCAGATGGTCGATGACTTTGATAGCTTTGAGGCGCCGAAAGACCTCAAGACGGTGATTATTACGCCGATGGAGCATCCTACCTGCTCCACCGTCAGTGACGATCAAGAGGGCGGCGCTCGTATGGCGTGCGAGTACTTCTTGAATCGCGGGCATAAAAACGTGTACTTCGTCTCTGGTAAGAAAGAGTCGTTGTCGAGCCAGTGCCGTATGAAAGGTTGGCGTGCGGCACTCGAGGCGCGTGGCATTGAGCCGCCCGAGCCTCTGCAAGGCGATTGGAATGCGGATAGTGGCTATGCCGCGGGCCTTGTGCTTGCCGATAAGCCCGATTGCACGGCGGTCCTCGCTGCTAACGACTGCATGGCAAACGGCGTGATGATGGCTCTACGTGACAAGGGTCTGAGTGTGCCCGATGATGTGTCCGTGATCGGCTTTGATGATGAGCTCTACAAGACGATTCCCAACTCGATTCTGACGTCAGTGAAGTTCCGTCACCGCGAACTGGGCGTCCGTGCGCTTAATGAGGTCGTCGCAGGTCTGGAAGCCCCGAGCTCCAGAAGCCGTACGCTCGTCTCGGGTGTGCTGGTCGAGCGTTCCAGCGTAAAGGACCTGCGGGTGTAGACGTGCTCGGCTCGTTCATCTCAATCTGTAACAGGTAGAGCCGAAAATCTCAGCTAATTGTTACAGATTTAGACAATTCGGTCCGGCTTATTCCGTTTGTCTCGATCTGTAACAACTAGACGGTCAAAAGTGGTCTACATGTTACAGATCGAGATTGTTCGGCCCGGGCCGCCCGTTCGTCTAAATCTGTAACAGCTTGGACCGAAAAACTCGGCTAGATGTTACAGATTGAGACAAGCGGCCCCCGAACCGCCTAAAAACGCCGGGGGCGGCGCGCCGTGTGACGTGCCGCCCCCGGCTGAGAAATGGGGACAGGTTATGTGGGCAGGCGACCCCGCCAGCCGCTAGTTCAGACGACGGGTCTGCGCCACGTGCTTATACCAGTATGCGCTTGCCTTAGGCGTGCGCTTCTGGGTTTCAAAGTCAACGTAGAAGAAGCCATAGCGCTTGTTGTAGCCATTGGTCCAGGAGAACTGATCCTGCAGGCTCCACAGGAAGTAGCCGCCCACGTTGACGCCCACCTCCATGGCCTTGAGCAACCAGCGCAGGTGCTGCTCGATGTAGTCGATGCGCGGCTGGTCGTCCACAAAGCCGTCTTTGTAGGGGTCCTTGTAGCCCATGCCGTTCTCGGTGATGAAGATCTGCTTGTAGTTGGGGTAGCGCTGCTTAATGTAGACGAGCAGATCGAACAGGCCCTCGGGATAGATGATCCAGTCCCAGTCGGTGGTGGGGACGCCGGGCTTGTTCGCATGCTCGCCAATGCCCTTAACGCGCCAGCGGCCAGTGCCCTTCTCGCCCGTACCGTTGTGGTGCAGGTCGTTTTCGCCATCGTAGGCCTTCAAGAAGCGGCACTGGTAGTTGTTAACGCCCAGGTAGTCGTTGTAGAGCGCGGCCTCGCGCATGATTTCCAGATCCTCGTCTAGGATCTCGATGGTGCCGCCCGAGACGGCAGCCAAGCGGTTGGCGCACTCGAGGGTGTCGGGCGCGTAGTCGCCGCGGAAGGTGGCGTCGAGCAAGAACTGGTTCTGCAGCACGTGCTCGTTGTTGGCGGCTTTGATGTCGGCGGGGTCGTTCTCGTTGAGCGGATACTTAAACTCCAGCGACTGGATGACGCCGATCTTGCCCTTAAAATCGCCGTTGTGGAAGGCCAGTACTGCCTTGGCGTGGGCGAGCATCATGTTGTGCTCGCACTGGAAGGCCTCGGCCAGATGCGCCTTAACACCACCGGGGAAGGTGCCCTCGATGTAGGTGTTGGAGGCGTCGGCCCAGATCTCGTTAAAGGTGAACCAATAGGTCACCTGGTCGGCGTACTCCTTAAAGCAGAAGGTGGCAAAGTCCACAAAGGCATCGATGGTCTCGCGGTTGAGGAAGTCGCCCTTCTCAAAGAGGGCAAGCGGCGTGTCAAAGTGATGTAGCGTGACGAACGGCTCAACGTGGTGCTTGTGGCACTCGGCGAAGAGATCGTGGTAGAACTGCACGCCCTCGGGGTTGATCTCGCCGGTGCCGTTGGGGAAGATGCGGCTCCAGGCAATGGAGAGGCGAATGCCGTTGATGCCGAACTCCTCGCACAGCTCCAGATCGACGGGGTACTGGTTGTAGAAGTCCGAAGCGGGATCGGGGGAAAAGCGCCCCTGGGCCTCCAAGAAGTCATCCCAGGCGACTTTGCCCTTACCGTGGGTGCGGGTCTCGCCCTCTACCTGGTAAGCAGCAGTGGCGCCGCCAAAGACAAAGCCCTCGGGAAACTGCGCAGGCGGGTTGGTGACGCTAGCGGGGTTAACGGACATGATGATCCAATCGTCTAAATCGAAGGGCCAGCCGGCTGTGGATGGTCGGCTGGCCTTGGGCGTTACTTACTTCGAAAGTTGCTCGCTTACGAAGGCGAGAGACTTATCGCCGTTCTGGGAGAGCTCGATGTACTGCTTACCGCGACAGGCGACGCACTTGTTGCCCACGCGCTCGCAGTCCTTCTGCAGGTCGGCCAAGTAGCTGGCAGCCTGCGGGGCCAGGACGACCAGGTCAAAGTCGGGGAGCATGTCGACGTGGTTACCATATGCCTCGGCAGCGGTCTCAAGATTGATGCCGCGCTCCTTGGCGGCCTTGGCCAGCGCGTTGGCGAGTAGGCCCGAGGTTCCGCCACCCTGGCAGAGCACGAGTACGCGCTTGCCGTTGAGGTCGCTGGCGGTCGTTGCCTCAGTGGCGACAGCGGCGGGAGCGGTGGGGGCGTCGGCCTTCACGGCCTCGGCAGCAGCGCCGGCGGCAACGCTCTTGGCGTCAGCCTTGCCCTGGAAGGCATCGTTGAGCTTGGCGGCCTTCTCGGCGTTCTTGGCGGCGAGCTCCTCCTGGGAAATCTCGGCCTCCTCGGCGCACTTCTGGGCGTCGTAGGCACGGAAGAACGGGTAGTACAGAACGAAGTCGACGACCAGGATAAGGGCGAGCATCACAAAGGCGAGCGGCTGGAAGCCCAGGCCCATGATGGTGCCGATGGGGCCGGGGACGGTCCAAGGCAGCGTGTACATAAAGCCGTTCATGCCCAAGAAATCGATAAAGATCTTGAGGATCCAGATGTTGGCGATCGGGGCAAAGACAAACGGGACAAAGAAGACGGGGTTGAGCACGATGGGCGCGGCGAACAGCAGCGGCTCGTTGACGGCAAAGCAGACGGGGACGATGGCGGCCTTACCGACGGCGCGCATCTCCTGGGACTTGGCTAGGAAGCAGAACATAAAGACCAGGACGAGTGTGGCACCGGTGCCGCCCATGCAGACGACGAAGTACTGGGCACCCTGGGTCAGGACAGCGGAAGCGTGCTGGCCAGCCTGGAACGCAGCTAGGTCTGTCTCTTATACACATCTCCGAGCCCACGAGACGGACTCCTATCT
>URLR01000011.1 GCA_900548815.1 uncultured Collinsella sp. | reverse complement strand
TACGAGCTAGGAGTCCGTCTCGTGGGCTCGGAGATGTGTATAAGAGACAGGGACTGCACGCCGACGTCGCGGACGCGGCCTTCCCGATCATGCTCTGCAGCATGCCGTTCTGGCTCGCCGGGTTCTGGCGGCCCTTCGGCATGCGGGCCGAGGAGCTGCTGCCGCTTTTGGCGGCCCACGAGCTCTCCCCGCAGCTGCTCGCGTACGAGCCCTGCCTCGCCGGGAGCCTTCCCGAGGGCTCGCCGCGCCCGGGCCGCCCGGGGCGGCGCGCGAGGCGCAGGGCCAGGAAGAAAGGAGCCGAGCTCTATGAGCCGAGCAAGAACCAACAAGGAGAATAGGCCGAAGCGCCCGAGCACCCTCGGGCTGCTCCTCGGCGGCACGGGCGGGCGCAAGGACGCCTCGAAGGGCGCGGAGGCCGAGCGGCAGAGGCGCCGCCGGGAGCGCGACCGCTCGCGCGAGATGGCCGCCTACGTCGGCTACGACGCCATGTACAGGGACGGCATCGCCCAGGTGATGCCCGGGATGTTCAGCCAGACGGTCGAGTTCTCCGACATCAGCTACCAGTCCGCGCGCAAGGAGGCGCGCGAGACGGCCTTCACCGTGATGAGCTCGCTGTTCAACTACTTCCCAGCGGACTCCCACGTGCAGCTCCAAGTCGTGAACGCGCCCATCCCAGCCGACGAGGTCGGCCGCAAGGTCTTCTTCGAGCCCGGGGAGGACGCCACGGCAGGGCTCGCCGCCGAATACAACCGCATCCTCAACGACAAGATGCGCGAGGGCGTCTCGAACCTCGTGCGCCACCGCTACCTGACCTACGCCGTGGGCGCCGACGACGTCGACGCCGCGGTGCCCAAGCTCGCGCGCATACGCGGCGACGTGGAGCAGACGCTCGCGCGCATACGCTGCTCGTCGCACGCCCTCGACGGCGCCGAGAGGCTCGAGCTTTTGCAGGGGCAGCTGCGCCCGGGGTCGCGCTTCGAGTTCTCCTGGGACAAATTGTCCCCGACGTCGGGCGCGCGCACGAAGGACTTCGTCATGCCCTCCACGCTCGACTTCAAGCCCGAGGGCAGGTCGGACTGCTTCTGCAGCGACGGGCGCTACGGCGCGGTGCTCGCCGTTCGAAGCTTCGGGTCGGTCATCGAGGAGACCTACCTCGCCTCCATCATCGACCTGCCGCTGCCGCTCAACGTGACGCTGCACGTGCGGCCCATCGCGCAGAGCGAGGCGCTCGCGCTCGTGAAGCGCCAGATCGACTGGATGGACAAGGAGATCATCGACGAGCAGATGAGCGCCGTGAAGAAGGGCTACGACTACCAGATCCTGCCGCCCGAGCTGCGCTTCTCGAAGGAGGAGGCCGAGGAGCTGCTCGACTTCCTGCGCAACAAGTCCGAGCGCCTGTTCGTCTACACGGGCCTCGTCTACACCTGGGCCGAAAGCCTCGAGGAGCTCGACCGCCGCGTGCAGCAGGTGACGAGCGTCGCGCAGGGCTGCACGATCGGCCTCGAGCCGCTCCACTTCCGCCAGCGCCAGGCGCTCAACTCGGTGCTCCCGCTCGGGGACAACCACGTCACCGTGAGCCGCTACCTCACCACGGGACAGGTGGCGATGCAGATGCCCTTCGCGAGCCAGAGCCTCGACGAGGCGGGCGGAGGCTACTACGGGCAGTCCAAGGAGAGCGGGAACCTGGTGCTGTGCGACCGCAAGCGCCTGGCGAGCCCCATGGGATTCGTGTGCGGCAAGCCAGGCTCGGGCAAGAGCTTCTCGGTGAAGCGCGAGATAACCAACACCGTGCTCGCGCACCCCGAGGACGAGGTCGTGATCTTCGACCCGGCCGGCGAGTACGGCAACCTCGTCGGCGCGCTCGGCGGCGCGAACGTCGAGCTCGCCCCGGGATGCTCGGCGGTGCTCAACCCCCTCGACACCGCCGACGTCGCCGACCGCGCAGACGCCGCCAAGCTCGCGTACAAGACCGACGCGGTGCTCGCTCTCTCGAGCGCGCTCATGGCCGAGGGCCGCGAGGGCCTGCCGGAGCGCGACCGCTCGATCATCGCGCGCTGCGTCGGCGAGGCGTACCGGGAGTGCGCGAAGGACGGCCGCCTGCCCACGCTCGGCGACTTCCACGCGGCGCTGCTCGCGCAGCCCGAGCCCGAGGCCGCCGACATCGCGCTTCGCTACGAGCGCTACGTGAAGGGCGCTTTCTCCTTCTTCAACGGCCAGAGCAACGTGGCGCTCGACAACCGCATCACCAACATCGAC
This sequence comes from uncultured Collinsella sp., assembly GCA_900548815.1. Lineage (GTDB taxonomy): Bacteria > Actinomycetota > Coriobacteriia > Coriobacteriales > Coriobacteriaceae > Collinsella. The sequence goes on along the minus strand of URLR01000011.1, from coordinate 36,291 downwards.
ATGCACGGGCTCGGCCAGAACATGCGCGTGTTCGGCATGATCACGGCGCTCGAGATGGTGCGCAACCGCGTGATGGTCACGCCGCCGCGCCCCAACTACACGTGGCTCTACATCGACGAGGTGCAGAGCCTCTTCGCGCACCCGACGGTGGTCGAGTACTTCGCCCGCCTGTGGCGCGAGGGACGCAAGTTCGGCCTCATCTGCACCGGCATCAGCCAGAACACGAGCCACATGCTGGCCAACGCCGAGGCCCGCGACATGGTGCTCAACTCCGAGTTCTTCCTGCTGCACAAGCAGTCCACCGCCGACCTCGACGCATGGGCGGAGATGCTCCAGCTCTCCGCCACGGAGCGCGGCTACATCGGCGACGCCGTCAAGCCCGGCGAGGGCCTGCTCATCAGCGCCGGGATACGCGTGCCCATCACCGACGACTTCCCGAAAGGCTCGCTCTACGACCTGTGGAACACCAAGCCCTCCGAGGTCGCCGAGCGCGAGATGCGCCGGGCGGCGCGAGAGGCGGAGGGATAGGAATGGCCGGCCCGAGCGAGGGCGGCGGGATGCTCGAGGTGGTCGGGGCGCAGCGCCGCGACGTGCTCACCGCGGGCGACGTCGCGGAGACCGAGCGCGACGCCCTGGGAAACGTCTCGGAGGGAGCCGGCCCGCTCGACGAGGCGGGAGGCCCCGCCGCGACCGCGAAGGGGCGCCACTCAAAGCCCGATGCGACGGAAGGCGGGATCGGGGACAAATTGTCCCAACCCGCCGGCGACCGGCGAGCGGCGGCCGCGATGCGCTCGCGCGTCGAGGCGGCGAAGCTGGCGATCGCCCGGGAGGCCGTCTCCCAGCTCGACGACTCGGAGGAACTCGAGGGCGCCTCGGGCATGTACGACGCGGGGCGCGCGTCCAAGAAAGCCGCGGGAAGGCTGCGGCGCAGGAAGGCGAAGAAGGCCGCCCAAGGCAGCCGCAAGGCGGCGACCGCCCTCGGCGCCCCCAAGGGAGGCGCGCGCGGCCCCGAGGCCGCCGGCGCGGCGGCCTCGGCCAAGCCCCAGGCGGCCCAGACCGCGGCGCAGGCGTCGGGCGAGGCGGCCCGCGCCGCGGGGTCGAAGGGCGCCGCCTCGGCGATCGCGGGCGCGGTCTCGGGCGCGGCGCCCGCCCTGCTCGGGGCGGTGGCCGGCATCGTGGCCTTCGTCGCGTGCGTGCTCGCCGTCGCGCAGCTGCTGAGCGCGCTGTTCGGCTTCTGGGCCGACGCGGCCTCCAAGCGGGGCCTCGAGGGGCTGCCTCCCTACATCACCTACGAGATGGTCGAGGCGGCGCTCGAGTGCCAGGAGGAGTACGGGCACCCGGCGGGCTGCACCATAGCGCAGATCATCCAGGAGTCCGGCCAGGGGGACCGCATGAGCCAGCTCGCAGAGCGCGACCACAACCTCTTCGGTATGAAGTGGTGGTCGGGCTACGCGGGCTGCCCCGAGGTGGCCGGCAAGGCGAACTGGGCCACCAGCGAGGAGTACGTGCCCGGCGAGCGCACCCAGATAACGGCGAGCTTCATCCGCTTCACCGGCGACGCCGAGTGCATCCGCTTCCGCAGCAGGGTCTTCCTGCAGGCGGAGCGCTACTCGGGCAACGCCCTCATCCGCGAGGCGATCGAGAGGCACGACTCGGACAGGATGGCCGAGGGGCTCAAGGACGCCGGCTGGGCGACCGACTCGTCCTACGTCGAGTCCCTGAAATCGATCATGGCGCAATGGGGCCTCTACAGGCTCGACTCCATGACGGTCGAGGACCTGAGGGACGCATCCGCGAGCGGGAACGCGATCGTCGAGGCGGCGTACAGCCAGCTCGGCGTGCCCTACGTGTGGGGCGGCTCGACCCCCGGCAAGGCGCTCGACTGCAGCGGGCTCACCCAGTACTGCTACGCGCAGGCGGGCATCCGCATAAGCCACTACACGGGGTCCCAGTACGAGGAGCTCAGGCGCATACCGCTCTCCGAGGCGAAGCCCGGCGACATCCTCTACCGCTCGGGGCACGTGGCCATCTACATCGGCGACGACAGGTACATACACGAGCCGCGAACGGGCGACGTGTGCCGCATAGCGAGCGGCATCGGCAGCTTCAGCTGCGCGCTCACCGCGAGATAGGAGAAACCAATGCAGGGAAAGACAAGGGTCATGGCAGCCGTCGCGGCCGGGGCGCTCATCGTGGCGCTCGGCGCGGGCGCGGCGCGCTGCGCCATCGCCCCGCAGGAAGGCGCGCAGGATAGTCCCCAGGAGCAAGAGCAGCCCGCGGCTGCAGGCGCCGACGCGGCAACCGGGAAGGCCGTCTCGCGCACCGAGGCGCTCTGGAACACCGTGTGGACGGGCGCCGAGGACCCGACCGCCACGCTGCGGATCGTCGAGGGCGCCATGGTGGAGAGCGCCGGCGGCACCGAGCGCGCCTGGTTCTTCTCAGCCGAGGAGCCCTCCGAGGCCGGCGGCGTTCTCAGCGTGCCCATCGACGTCAAGGGAACCGGCGACAAGGCGGGAGGCCTGTCGCTCATCCAGGTCTCGGGCGACGGGGACGCCCGTACTCTGGCCTGCGACCTTCTGACGCAGGCCTACGCGCCCCAGAAGGCGCGCGAGGGAGCGTTCTCCGTGACCGGCATCGACGGGCGCCTCTCCGAGGCGCTGGGCGCAGACGCCGCCGCCATCGAGGAGGCCGTCGCCGGGAAGGCGGCGGAGGTGTCCCCGCAGGCGGCGGGAGCCACCTGGGACAAGGAGGTGTGGCTCGACTACGCCGGGAACGTCGCGTCGACGACCTTCACGCTCGACGACCCCGCCTCGACGGTGGTCACCGTGGTCTCGCGCGGCGGCTCGCTGGAGGCGATGTAGCCATGGGGGCGCTCAAAGCGCGAAGCCGCAGGGCGTTCGCCATCTCCGCCGCGACGGCCTTCGCCCTCTGCGCGCTGCTGCTCGTCCCCGCGCAGCCGGCATACGCCGACATCGCCGGGGACGTCAACGAGTGGCTGTGCGGCCTTCTTCGCGACTGCTGCAACTGGATGTTCAAGGCGCAGACGGGCGTGCTCGGGTCGATCGGGGCGAACGGCATCCTCTCGGCGGACTTCGCGCACATGCTCACGAGCTCAAGCGACCTGACCATGCACGACGTCGCCCGGGGCGTGTGGCAGGTGGCCATCCTGCCGATCGGGTGCGGGGTGCTCGGCCTGGTCTTCACCCTGAAGCTCATCGAAATCTCCCAGCGCATGGACGGCAGCCAGAGCCTCCCCGGCGTCAAGGAGGTCGTCTTCCTCCTCGTGTTCTTCGCCGTGTTCCTGTTCCTCATACAGAACAGCTTCGACCTGATGGCATCCGTCTACGAGGTCTGCGGGCTCGCCATCGACCGAGTCGAAGCGCTCTTCGGCGCCGGAGGCGCGCTCGACCTGCCCGAGGTATCCGTCGTCACCACCGACGACGACGTCCCGTCGCTCATCGCCATGCTCGTCGTGAGCCTCATCAGCTGGGTCGTGGTGCTGGCGGCCTACGTCGTCGCCCTCGTGGTCTGCTGGGCCCGCGCCCTCCAGCTCTACATCATGGCCGCGTTCGCCCCGATCCCGCTGGCGTTCCTCGGCATGGACGCCACGCGCCAGATAGGCGTCGGCTACCTGAAGAGCTTCGGGGCGGTCTGCATCGCCGGCGTCATCATCCTCGTTCTGCTCATATCGTTCCCGCTCGTGCTCGGCGGGCTCACCGGGGCGAACCCCGGGACGGGCACCCCGGCCGACGCGGTCGCGAACGGGCTCACCTACGCGCTGCAGTACCTGGCCATGTGCGTGCTGCTCATCCTGGCCCTCGTGAAGAGCGGCTCCTGGGCGCGCGACATCGTGAGCGGCTTCTAGCGGAAAAGCGAGGAAGGGGGCGGTCGCCATGAGATAGGGGCGCCGCGCCGGGGCACGCGTCCCGGCGGAAGAAGACAAGCACAGACGAACGACGAAAAGGAGGAAAGACATGGAAGAGAGGAAGAACGTGTACCTCTCGCTGCACAAGAGCTTCGTGCGCGAGGGCATCGAGTACACCGACCGCGCGACCGGCGAGGCCAGGACCTTCAACTCGGCGACCCTTCCCAAGGGCACCGTCGTCGACGGCGTGGACGTGGGAGGCTACGAGTTCAGCCCCATGTTCGTGAACGAGAGCCGCTTCAAGGGGGCCGACTTCCGGGACATACCGCTGCTCGCGAACCGCGAGGTGTGGCTGAGGAAGACGGTGATGGGGCCGGACGGCCAGCCCGAGCTCGACGAGGGCGGCCGCGCAGTCAAGGACACCGTGAAGGTCATGCCGGCGCAGCTCAAGGAGGCCGTTGACGCAGGGCGCTCGCGCTACCTCGCGGAGCGCGCCGAGCACGCCCGCCAGGCGAGCCGCGCCGCCGAGCACGAGGCGCCCCGCGCACAGCGAAGCGTCGAGAGATAGGGAGGCGGAAAGATGAACGCAGCGAAAGACTGCACCCTGCAGGAAAAGCTCCTCCGATGCGCCATGGCGCTCATCCTGGCGGCGGGGGCGCTGCTCGCCTCCGTGGCGGCCTCGCCCGCCTACGCCGCGCCGAGCACGGTAGACGTGTCCATCGGCGGCAAGATCCCCTACGGCGGCTTCGCCACCACGTGGATGAGCGCCGACGGGAACATCGCCTACTGCGCCGAGCCCTCGTCCCCGACGCCCGCGCCGGGCTCCTACTCGACGAGCCCCGTGCCGAGCGGCGACGTGACAGCGGCCATCTGGTACTCGTTCGGCTCTCCCGGCTTCGACGCGTCGATGTTCCCGGGCAGCTGGTACGACGGCGGCGGCTGGGACGACGCGAAGTACGCCGCGGCGAGCCACGTGCTCATCGCCTACGCCTACTCTGGGTCCGAGTCGGCTGCCACGCACGGCACGAGCGCCGAGTTCGCCTCCTGGGCGAAATCCGAGCTGATCGGCGGGACCTTCGCCAAGATGAAGGCGGGCGCCGGCAAGGTATCCGCCGGGTTCGAGGCGTTCTGCGTCAGGACCGGCGGCGGCTCCCAGACGCTCGTGAGCTTCAGCTGGTCCACGGGCGGGGTCAAGGTCGCCAAAACGGACTCCGAGACGGGCGCCGAGCCCCAGGGCGACGCCTCGCTCGACGGCGCGAGCTTCTCCGTCGTGAACGAGACCGGCCGGTACGTGCTGGTCGGCGGCAGGTACTACGCCGACGGCGAGGTATGCGCCACGATCAAGACCGCGCCCGAGGACGGGTCGCACGTCGCCGCAACCGGCGCCGACGCCCTCCCCGCGGGCAGCTACCGCATCGTCGAGTCCGGAGCGCCCGAGGGCTACGACGCCAGCGACGCCCCCGTCGCGTTCACCGTGAAGGCCGGCGAGATGCGCGACCTCACGGGCGACCCCGTGACCGACGAGGTCTTCCGCGGCGGCGTGCAGGTGACCAAGTCCGACAAGGAGCTGCAGGCGTCCGAGGCGCTCGCGGGCAGCGGTCACAAGGAGGTGCCGGGCGAGCACCCCGGCCTCGACGGGATCGAGTTCACCGTCACGAACCGCTCGGCGCACAAGGTCCTCGTTGGCGGCGAGTGGCGCGAGCCGGGCGAGGCCGTGGCCACGCTAGCCACCGCATGGAACGACGAGGCCGGCGCCTACACCGCGCAGACTGCTGCCGACGCACTGCCGTACGGGACCTACGACGTGCGGGAGACGGCGACGAACGGGAGCTACCTGCTGACCGACGGCGAGCCCCGCACCTTCGAGGTCCGCGCCGACGGCGAGATCGTGAGCGCCTCCGCGGACGGCGCCGCGCTCGAGTTCCGCGACCAGGTGGTGCGCAACGACCTCGAGCTCTCCAAGAAGAGCGAGTCCGACAACGCCGGCCTCATGGTCCCGTTCGCCATCGAGAACGAGGCCACCGGCGAGACGCACGTGCTGGTGACGGACCGCAACGGCGACGCGTCGACCGCGAGCAGCTGGAACAGGCACTCGAGCGACACCAACGCCAACGACGCCCTGCTCGGCCATGAGGGCCCGATCGGGGCCGCAGACATGGACCCGAAGGCCGGCATCTGGTTCTCGCTCGGCGAGGACGGCTCCTCGGCGCCGGTGGACGACTCGCTGGCGGCACTGCCGTACGGCGCCTACACCATGACCGAGCTGCGCTGCGAGGCCAACGAGGGCCTCGAGCTCATCACGAGGAGCTTCTGGATCGAGCGCGACTCGACGGTGGCCAAGGCCGTGTGGATGGGCCTCGACGACCAGGAGGGCCCGCGCATCTCCACCACCGCAAAGGACGGCGCGGACGGCGACAAGGACGTCTCGGCCGACGCCGAGGCCAAGGTCGTCGACGCGGTGGCCTACGAGGGGCTGAAGGCCGGCGAGGAGTACGAGCTCTCGGCAACCCTCGTCGACAAGGCGACCGGCGAGCCCGTGGCCGATGCCTCGGGCAAGCCCGTGGAGGTCAAGGCGCAGTTCGAGCCCGCGCTCTCGACCGGCAGCCATGACGTCGAGATTTCCTTCGACGCGAGCCTGCTCGGCGGCCGCGACCTGGTCGTGTTCGAGAGCCTTCGCAAGGACGGAGCGGAGGTGGCGTCTCACGCGGACCTCTCCGACGAGGGCCAGACCGTCCACGTCGCCGTCGAGGTGGGCACCCAGGCGGCCGACGTCGCCGACGGCGACCAGGTGATCGAAGCCGGCAAGGCCAAGGTCGTCGACACGGTGGCCTACAAGGGCCTCGTCCCCGGCGAGACCTACATCGCCGTGGGCACGCTCATGGACAAGGGCACCGGAGAGCCGTTCCTCGACAAGGACGGCAACGAGGTGACCGCGCGCACGCCCTTCGAGCCCGAGGCGCCCTCCGGCACCGTCGAGGTGACCTTCGAGTTCGACACCGAGGGCCTGGCCGAGGGAGACGAGCTCGTCGTCTTCGAGAAGGTCCTGGACTCCGCCGGCAACGTCGTCGCGGCCCACGAGGACATCGACTCCGCCGAGCAGAGCGTCGTCGTGGACAACCCCGACACGCCCGAGGTGCCCGAGGAGCCCTACGCCAAGACCGGGGCCGACGCCCCCGACGGCACCGGCTACGCCGTGGCCGCAGGCATAGCTCTGGCGGCGGCTGCGGGCGCGGGCGGAGCGCTCGCGTACCGCAAGCGCAAGGCGGCCGGCGCAAGCAAGGACGCGGCAGCCGAAGAGCCGGAAGAGTAGCGGCAGCGCATCGATACCGAACCGGAGGCCCTGGGCGCCCGCCCGGGGCCTCCCCTGCGAACGGGGGAGGACATGAACAAAGGGAAAGCCGCCACGGCGCTCGCCGTCGCCGTGGCGTTGCTGGCGCTGGCGGCGCTCGCCGCCCTGCCGCAGCCCGAGAGGAACCCGTACGGGGTGCGCGAGGTGCCCGCCGCGGTGGAGGGCGCCGCCGAGGACGGGCAAGAGGAGGAAGGCGGAATCGACTGGGACGCCCTTCCCGCCTCCGTCGTCGCTTGGGTGCGCGTGCCGGGCACGACCGTCGACTACCCGATCGTCCAGGGCCGGCCCGAATCGCCCGACCTCTACCTCACGCACGATGCTAACGGTGAGCGCTCCGCATGGGGCGCTCCCTACATCGACGCAGGCTGCGCGCAGGGAGCCGAGAGCCCGCTCGTCATCGTGTACGGGCACCACATGTCCGACGGCTCCATGTTCGCGCCGCTCGCGCAGTACTCGTCGCGCGGCTTCGCCGAGGGGCACCGCACCATCCGGGTCTACACCCGCGAGAAGGAGATCGAGCTCGAGGTCTTCGCGGCTGACGTGGTCGACGCGAGCTCGGAGGGCAAGCGGACCGACTTCGCCGACGCGGCGGCGCTCGACGCCTACCTCGGGGACAAATTGTCCCGCTGCGAGGTCGTCCTGGAAGAGCCTTCGGACGTCGCGCAGGCCTGGGCCTTCGTGACGTGCAGCTACCAGACGAGCAACTCGCGCACCGTGGTCTACGCGAGGGAGGTGGAAGGATGGGATTCGCGCCCTTCGGAATAGGGCTCCTCATGGGGCCCCTCGCGCTCACGGCCTACGCCTGCTGCGCAGCCGGCGGCGACGACCGGGACTAGTGGCGGCAACGCAGAACGAGGAAGAGGCGGGCAATTGCCCGCCTCTTCCTACATCACCCACTTGAACACGGCGCGGAACAGCCAGACGAAAAAGCCCAGCGTGACCTTTAGCGCCGCCACGAGGAACCTACCAAGCCTCTTCATCGACGTCACCCCAATCTTCCTTGACCTTGCGGGCGCCTTCTTCGGCGCCCTCTTCTTTCTCTTTCTCGAGCAGCCTCGCCAGCTCGTCTGGCACGCCCGGGACCTCCGCCCTCCCCAGCGCGCGCTGCAGGTCCCTTATCTGCGACTTCAGCGGTTTTGAGGGAGGGCCCACGTGCTCGCGATAGCAAGCGTTAATTGCAGCCGCATCACACAAGTAGCCCTGCACCTGGGCGAACGCCTCTTCGCCGTCGAGCAGGACGCGGCGGGCGCGCCCGAGCTCGGCCTCCGAGGCAAGCATGAAGCGCCAGCCGCGGGACCTGCGCGCAGCCGGGATGCCGTCCGCGGGCGCGTCGGCGCGCCAGTCGTCGCGAACCTGGTGCCAGTTCGCCGTGAGCCAGAGCCCCTTCTCGGGCTCCTCGCGCATCTCGAGCTCGAACTCCGTGAGCATGTTCGCGCCGGAGAACGGCGACCCCTCCGTGAACGAGAGCGTGTCGAACAGCGTCGTCCTGCCGCCCTCGTACTCTATCCTCACAATCATCTCCGGCCCCTCTCCCTGCGCTGCTCCTGTTGGGCCCGCTGCCGCTCGGCGGCGAGGATGCGCTGCTGCTCGTCCTCATGCCGGATGCCGCGCTGGTTGCCGCCGGCTTCGCCGCGCCTGTCGCCGTTCCCGTAGCGGGTCTTGAGGGGCATGAGGCCGTTCTCCGCCATGTAGGCGCGCGCAGTCTCTAGGCGGCGGTACCCCTCGCCGCCCGCCTGGCCGCGACGCTCAAGCGTCGCCATCCTGAGCCCGAACTCCTCGATGGACTCGACGTCGAACTTCGCGCAGGTCTCGAGCGCCGAGGAGAGCCTGCTCAGCTCCGAGAGGTCGTTGAGCTCGAGGGCCCGCTCGGCGGCCTCGCGGATCCGCGCGGTGCTCGCGTCCGTGGGGCGGTAGGCGCCTTCGCGCTCGAAGCGCCGGCGGAGCATCTCCTTGCCGTAGACGAACCCCAGGCGCTCGCCGCTGACCTTCTTGGACGGCTCCTCGGCCAGACTGAACACCCAGTCGTCCCGCCTCGCCTTGGCCGAATTGTCGGCGACGTGCACGCCCAGGGCATCGAGGACGCCGAGGAACTCCGCCTCGTCGCGCGCCGTGGTCTTGGCGAGTGCGACGCGGGCGCGGATGTCGCCGACCCACGAGTAGCTGCCAGAGCGCATGATCTCCTTCTCGGCCCGGCCCAGGTAGACGTTCCTGCGGCTCCTTGGCCCGCCCACGCCGGCATGCCCGCGCGCCTTCGACGGCGATTCGGGCGCCCGGTCGTTGGAAAGCCCCGACAGCCCGCGCTCACGCGCCATGTCCTGAAGGTCGCGGTTGAGGTCCTCGGGGTGCTGGGTCTGCATGCGGTAGCCGGTGCGGAGGTTGGCGTTGTTCACGACGATGTGCGCGTGCGGTATGCCGCGGGCGTTGTCGTCGTGGTACACGATGGCGATCTCGTGGTCGCCGAAGTGCTTGAGAGCCCACGAGCACGCGAGCTCGCGCAGCGCAGCCAGGTCGATGTCGTCGCCGGGGTCCGGCGAGAGCACGAAGTGCTTGAACGTGCGCGCGGGCTTTCCACGCCAGGGGGCGTCCGTGCCGAACGCGGCGCGCGTGGCGTCCATCTCGGCGTCCCAGGCGCAGGCCTCCTTGGCGCCGTCTCCCAGCGCGCCGGCGTCGCGCTCGTCGTAGCTCAGGTTGAACAGGTCGCGCGCGAGGGCGCGCCCTCCCTTCTCGAGGTAGCGTCGGATGCCTCCGGTCGAGCCGTGGCCGCTTATCGGCTTCAGGATCGGCATGGCGAGCCCTCCACGAGCGAGTCGGCGCCGATGCGACCGAGCTCCGCCGCCATCTCGCGGGCCGCGGCGTTCACGTCGGCGAGCTCGCGCTCGATCGTCGGGACGCTCTCCGCGACGAGGTCGCGGTCGACGCGCCCGTGGCGCGCGTGGAAGTTGATGAGGTTCATCGCGTGCACGGCCTGGTTGTAGTGGTAGCCCCACTTCGTGAGCTCCCGAGACATCGACCAAAGGGCCCTGCGGTCCACGAGTATGCGGTGCTCGTCTCCGGCGTTCGCCTCAGTCGACAGCGGTATGCGCACGAGGTAGCGCAGGTACTCCGACTTGCTGAGGCCGGCGCGCTCGCACCGCTCGCAGAGCGCGTCGTAGTCGCCTCCCTCCATGCGGAACGTGACGCGGCGCTCCTTGCCCCCGGTGCCGCCGGTGCTCTCTTCCATTGCGGATTCCTTTCCTCGGGCCCGCCGCGCGGCGGGCGCATCTCTCTAGGGGCGCGGGGGATCCCCCGCAGGCGGCGGCCCGGCCCGGGCGCCGCCTCTGGGACCGGGCCTCGCGAAAGCGGGCTCCCAAACGGCCCGCGGCATGACGGGTCCGAGGCCGCCCGGTCCCCAAGTGCTATGGACGCCCGACGCGATGTCGGACGCCATAGGCTACTTGCTGGATTTCGAATGCGAGGCCCTTCTTCGAACCTTCCGGGCTCCTGCGCCCGACTCCGCGTAGGGCGCGGTCATGAGCGCCATCTCGCGCAGCAGCGAGAGGTCGGCCGCGCTCGGGCTCTCGGGCGGGCTCTCGAGGAAGTCGGCGACGAGCCTCGCGGCCTTCGCGATGCGCCTGTCGGGGCCGGCCTGCGTCTTGCCCTCGCTCCTCACGTAGTCGGAGAGCTCCCGCTTGGTGCGCCGCCAGGGCTCCATGGCGGCGTGCATCTTCGCCTGGCGCTCCTTCGGCATGCCCGCGAGCGAGCGCACCGCCTCGGCGCTGAGGTTGCCGCGGTCGGCCTCGGCGGCCCACTCGGGCGAGAGGTCCTCGGCGATCCGGCGGGCCAGCCTCTCCTCGCGCGCGATGGTCTTGCCGGAGACCTTGCGGCCCGTCTGCCGCTCGATGATGGCGGCCTTCACGTCGTCGACGCGCATACCGGAAAGCGATGGGTCCTCGGAGCGCAGGCGCACGGCGTCGCCCCTGAGCGCCTCGGTCGCGGCGGCGCGCTCGGTCACGGTGAGCGCGCGGGTGAAGTAGTTCGCGGCGTGGAGCAGCGTCACCGCCCGCTCGTCGTCGATGCCCTCTATCACGCGGCAGGGCATCCTCTCGTAGGCGGGGTCGTCCTCCGCGAGCAGGGCGTAGGCTGCCTTGCGCCGGTGCCCGGAGACCATCTGCCACGAGCCGTCGCCGACCTTGCGCACGAGCGGCAGGTCGGTGAGGCCGTCCTCGCGTATGGACTCGGCGAGCTCGGCTATGCCGGCCGGGTCCATGGAGTAGGCGGCGTTCGCCGGGTGGTCGGCGATGTCGGCCACAGCTATCTCGGACACCGGGTAGCGCCCGCGGGTGCGCGACGCGCCGTCGAGCAGCCCCGTGATGGTGAAGCCCGCGGCCACCTGGCTAGGCGAGCTCACGGGACACCTCGTCGGCGAGGGCCTCGTAGTCGCGCGCGGGGCGGCTTCCCGGCTCGAAGGCGGCAACCGGCTTCCACTGCCAGCTGCCCTCGCAGACCTTGCTGCTCGCGTGTATGACCGTCTCGAACTGCTCGCCCGGGAAGAACCCGTCGAGCACGGCCGCGCCCGTGGCCTCGGCGTTGGTCATGCGGCCGGGCACGCAGGTGCGCAGTATCTTCCAACGGGGCGTGGGCATGCGCAGCGCGTCGGCGATGGAGCGCGTCGCCTCGACGGTGAGCGCCGTGCCGCGCATCACGGTGGAGTCGAGCTTCACGGGGATGACCACCATGCCGCCCTCCGCCGCGGCGAGGTAGGCGTTGAAGGCGAGCCTGCGCATCACGGGGCTGCAGTCGATGAGGCAGACGTCGTAGGAGCCCGAGGCGTCGTCGAGGGCGAACTTGAGTCGCTGCTCGCGCAGGAGCATCTCGTTCTGGTCGACGAGGTCGATGGTCGAGGCCACCACGTCGAGGCCCTCCCCGGCGGCGTAGGCGACCTCCTCCACGGGCGCGCCGCCGTAGAGCAGCTCGACCGAGGTGCGCCGCCCGGAGGCCGCCCGGTCGTAGAGGCCGAAGAAATCGGTGGCAGACGCCTGCGGGTCGAGGTCGACGAGCAGGGTCCGAAGGCCCCGGGCGGCGAAGATGGCCGCCAGGTTCACGGCGGTCGTCGTCTTGCCGACGCCGCCCTTGTAGTTGGAAATGGCTATCGTGCGCATGGGTCGCGTCCTCTCTAGCGTGGGGCGCGCCTCGCCGCATCCGGTCCGGCGCGCCCCGAGTCTCGGAGCGTCGGGACAAAACCGTACGGATTTGTCCGACAAGCGGAGTGTACCACGAAAACGTACGGATATGTACGCTTTCGTGGTACACGGGCACGGTTTCGGGGGGAAAGCCCGGCCCCGGGAGCCCGGGACCGGGCGCGCCGCCTAGGAGAGCGGCTCCATCTCGCCGAAGCAGTTGACGTGGTGACGCAGGAGCGCTCGGTTCTCCTTGACGACCATCATCGCCACCTCGTCGAAGCGGACCGGGGTGTCGGCGTAGTCGTCGCCGTTGCCGGCGAGCCACGCCGCCGCCAGCGCCTCGCGCAGCCCGCGCGCCCTGTGGGCCTCGGGGAAGCCGTCCGTCCCGATCCGGACCGTGGCGTCGACGAACACCAGGGTCCCGTCCTCGTCCACCGCCACGAGGTCGATCCCGCCGATGCCCTCGGGGCCCTGCCAGGCCTCGTCGACGATCTCGTAGCCCTTGCGCTCGAGGAAGGCCTTGACCGCGCCCATCGCCTTTTCCTTCATGTCGTTCATGTCTTGCTCCTTAGACTCTGAGGCCCGCCCCTGTGGCGTGCCTTGCGCCGCGTGAGTCGCATGCAGCGCGGGCGTGCCTGCAAGGGAGGAAGAGAAGTCGGGCGTGGATATAGAAATCTCCCGACGGCAGTTTTTCGCGTTGTTCGCGCGCGGAGCGCATGGGGCGAAGAACTCGAAAAAGTGTCGCGACCCTTGCTGGCCGCCCGCCGGCGTGCGACCCTGCGCGTCCAAGGAGCGCCAGGGCGGGTTTCGGATCAAAGGGGCGGAGGCGTGCGGCATGGAATCCGGCGTGGGCGCCGAGACCCTCCGGGCAAGGGATGCGACCCGTCGGTGGTTGCTGGGCTCCGGCGGGGATTGGCGACGACGTTGCGGCGGGGACGGAGGCGGGTTCCCGAGCCGCGGCGCCGCGGCATGAGTCGGCACGGACGGCTTTCCCGTGCCGCTTGCGGCCGATGTGCGCACGAGATCGCTGGCGGTGAGGCTTTTCGTTGCGCGGAACGGCTACGGTGCTGCGCGACACGTCCGTTGAGAGAAGGAGGCAAGCAGATGTTGGGCTACGAAGAGAAGGTGGAGCGCCTCGAACTGCTCGACGCGGTGGCGGAAGCCGGGAGGCTGGCGAGGGGCCTGGACCAGCTGCTCGAGTCCCTGGCGCACGCCGACCAGCTGGACCCGCTCGACGTCGAGGGGATTCTGGCCCTGAGGTCGATAAGCAAGAGGTGCGCCGAGCGCATCGGTGACGCTGCGCGAATCTTGGAGGCTCAGAACGAGGTTCTCTAAGCCGAGGAGCGGGCAAACGCCGAACCTCGCGATAACGAGAGATGAGGACCCAAACGAAAGCGGCCATCCAAGCCCAATCAGGGCGTCCTTCGCCGTCCGCGCTCATATAAAGCCTGGGCATCGGCTGTCCTCGCATTCCCAGTGCCGCCGCGTGCCGTCGCGTTATAATGTTGCAAACGCATTTGTATTGCATTTCGAGCGATGGGAGCGCAGATGCCTGACAGCTACAAGGAGCTCATCAAGAGCAATCCCGACGAGACCGAGATCAGAAGCTTCCTGGTGGACGGCGACCAGGTCTCCGTGACCCTGCGCATCCCCGACACCCTGCGCGACGCGGCGAAAGAGGAGGCGGCCCTGCGGGGCATGAGCTTCTCTGCTTTCGTGCGCACCTGCATGATCGAAGAGCTCGCGAAGAAGGGGGCGTGAGCATGATCCGGGTCAAGACTCTCACCGTCCAGCTCATAGACGCGAAGCCGGACCGCATCCGCATCTGCCGCATCGACGGCGAGTCGCTTGTGACCGTCGTCGTTCCGAGGGAAGACCTCGCCGAGGCGAAGTCGCTGCCGAACATCCCGCAGCGCGGCGTCTACTACCTGCTCGACGAGGACCACGGCAACGTGAGCCGCGTCTACGCTGGGCAGACGACTCAGGGCATCGCCCGGCTCGACGCACACAAGGCGTAGAAGGAGTTCTGGAACAAGGCCGCTATGTTCCTCGATGACGACCAGAACATCAGCAAGGACGCACTGGACGTCCTAGAGGCGAAGGCCATCGACTACGTGCGTACCCACGGCTCGTACGAGACCGACAACTCGGCGACGCCCAAACCCTACGTCGACCCGTACAAGGAAGAGGCCGTCGAGCGCCTGCACGATAGGATCCTCTTCAGGATGGCAGCTCTGGGGTACGACCTCGACAGAGTCGACCAGGGTCCGGCGGGTGCGCCGGCGGTCTTCCACACGAAGAAGAACGGCATACGCGGGGCGGGGCGCTACGACAAGGCCACCGGGCACTTCACCGTGCTCGCTGGCTCGAAAGTGAACCTCTCGAGACCTGTGCTGAAAAACGCGGCCGTCGCGGCCGCGCGCAGGGAGATCTTCGGCGATTCGGGCGGTATCGCAGAGCTCGACGAAGATCTCGAGTTCCCGACGCCCAGCGCCGCGGCGGTGTTCGTGCTCGGCGGCAGCCAGAACGGCTGGACCGAATGGGCAAGCGACGACGGAGAAACGCTCAACCAAGTCTATAGAAGCGAGGAAAACTAGATGAACAAGCAGCAGCTGGCCTCCAAGATATGGGAGTCCGCCAACAAGATGCGATCCAAGATCGAGGCTAACGAGTACAAGGACTACATTCTGGGATTCATCTTCTACAAGTTCCTCTCCGAGACTGAAGTCGCTCGCCTGAAGGCACGTGATTTCGCCGAGGAGGATTTGCCGAGCCTCGTGGAAGACGATGAGGAAACGGTCGAGTTCGTCAAGGGCGAGTGCGGCTACTTTATCGCCTACGAGAACCTCTTCTCCACCTGGGTCGCCAAGGGCGGCGACTTCGAGATTTCGAACGTTCGCGACGCTCTCTCTGCTTTTAGCCGCAACATCGACCCTGCCCGCAAGCGCGTCTTCGACGGCATCTTCGACACGCTGCAGACCGGTCTCTCCAAGCTCGGCACCGACGCACGGAGCCAGTCCAAGGCCGCTCGCGACCTCATCTACCTCATCAAGGACATCCCGATGGACGGTCGCCAGGACTACGACGTGCTTGGCTTCATCTACGAGTACTTGATCAGCAACTTCGCCGCCAACGCCGGTAAGAAAGCAGGCGAGTTCTATACGCCGCACGAAGTCTCCATGCTCATGAGCGAGATAGTCTCGTGGCACCTGGCCGGACGCGAGAACATCACCATCTACGATCCCACGAGCGGATCGGGCTCGCTGCTTATCAATATCGGCAAAGCCGTGGCACGACGCAACGGCGACCCGGACTCCATCAAGTATTATGCGCAGGAGCTTAAGGAGAACACGTACAACCTCACGCGTATGAATCTGGTCATGCGTGGAATTCTTCCCGACAACATAGTGGCGCGCAATGGCGATACGCTCGAAGACGACTGGCCCTGGTTCGACACCGTCGAGAACAAGGATGAGACCTATGATCCGCTCTTCGTCGATGCCGTGGTGTCGAACCCGCCGTACTCCCAGAACTGGGATTCGGAAGATAAGGAGCTCGACCCTCGCTTCAAATTCGGCGTTGCTCCTAAATCCAAAGCTGATTACGCCTTCCTTTTGCATGATTTGTACCACTTGCGCCCCGACGGCATCATGTGCATCGTTCTGCCCCACGGCGTGTTGTTCCGCGGCGGCGAGGAGGGCGCCATTCGCAAGAACCTGGTGGAGAACCGCCATATTCAGGCAATCATCGGGCTTCCTGCCAATATCTTCTTCGGCACGGGCGTCCCCACCATCATCATGGTGCTGCGCAAGCAGCGCGAGACGAGCGACGTATTGGTGGTGGACGCCTCCAAGCATTTCGTGAAAGAGGGCAAGAACAACAAGCTGCGGGCAAGTGACATCAAGCGCATAGTTGACGCCGTGACAACGAACGCGACCGTCGACAAGTTCAGCCGCCTGGTTCCCATCGACGAGATCCGTGCCAACGACTATAACCTCAACATCCCGCGCTACGTGGACTCGAGCGCGGCCGCCGAAAGCTGGGACGTGTACGCCACCATGTTCGGCGGCGTGCCGAAGGCCGAGGTCGACGCGCTCGAACGCTACTGGAAAGTATGGCCGAGCCTCAAAGGGCAACTCTACCGCAACGCCGACGGTTCGTGTCTTGCGCCCGCGACCGACGACGTTGCGCAAGTAGCGAAGGAAAATGCCGACGTCCGCGCCTTCTTGGGCGGCTATCGTGATGCGACAAGCCATTTACCGGCCACGCTGCGAAGCCGTTTGGTGGACGCTGCCGATGAAGTCGATACCGTGGCGGAGGAAGAGGCCATCGCGGCGCTTTTGAAAGATGCGCTGGCGGGTTCAGCCCTGATCGACGGCTACGACGCCTACCAGGCGCTCGACGATGCCTGGGTGGGAATTTCCGGCGACCTGGAGGTCATCCAGACCGAGGGGAAAGGCGCTGTGCGCAAGGTGGACCCGAATATGGTTGTCAAGAAGAAGAACGGTAAAGACGTCGAGGTGCAGGACGGCTGGGCTGGCCGCATCCTGCCGTTTGAGCTTGTTCAAGAGCACCTGCTTGCCGACGACGTCAAGAAGATTGCTTCCCGTGATGCCTGCCTTGGCGAGATATCACAGGAAGTAGATGGGATTCTCGAGAGCTTCGACGAGGAGGACAAGGGATCCTCTGCTGCTGTCAGCGACGAAGGTTCGTTTGTGGCAGCTGAGCTCAAGAAGGCTGTGAAGGCTATCGGAAAGCACCCTGAAAACGATTTCGAGCAAGGTCTGGTTCGTGCGCAGGCGCTGCTCGATGAGGAGAAAAGCCTCAAGAAGGCGAATAAGGAAGCGAGAGTAGCCCTTGAGGAGACGACCAAGGAGGTCATCGAGGGCCTGACCAACGACCAGTGCGACGATCTGCTGGCCGCCAAGTGGATAGAGCCGTTGCAGGCCGAGCTTCTGGCCCTTCCCGAAACCGTTGTGAGCGACTTCATCGCGAAGGTAGCTGCGCTCAACGCCAAATACGCGACAACTTACTCGGACGTGTGCAACCAGATAGATGATGCAGAAAGCCAGCTGGCAGACATGTTGGGGCAGCTTACGGGCAACGAGTACGACATGGCGGGCATTGCCGAGCTGCGAAAGCTGTTGGGCGGTGAGTAGCATGGCAGAGAAACAAAATACCCCGGAAATCCGCTTCGAGGGATTCACTGACCCTTGGGAACAGCGTAAGTTCTCCGACCTGGTTCTTATCGAGCGAGGCGGATCGCCCCGTCCCATCGACGCATATATTACGGAAGACCCCGCAGGACTGAACTGGGTAAAGATTGGTGACGCGCCTAGCATGGGGCGATATATCACTACTACTTCAGAGAAAATTAAGCCTGAGGGGCTTTCGAAAACGAGGCAAGTATATCCAGGCGACCTAGTTCTCTCTAACTCCATGAGCTTCGGCAGACCGTACATTATGGCTGTTGAAGGCTGTATTCATGACGGGTGGCTGCTGATCCGAGACACTCAAAACCAATTTGATCCTGTATTTCTCTGCCATATGTTGGGCACACCCCAAATGCTTGACCAGTACCGAATGTTTGCCTCTGGAAGCACGGTAAATAACCTGAACAAAGAGCTCGTAGGGAATGCCATGGTTCCTTTGCCCGATAGAGACGAACAAGTGAAGATCGGCAATTACCTAGACGAACTCGACGGCCTCATCACCCTTCATCAGCGTAAGCACGACAAGCTGTGCACGTTGAAGAAATCGATGCTCGACAAGATGTTTCCGAAACCCGGTGAGACCGAACCCGAAATCCGCTTCGAGGGTTTCACTGACCCTTGGGAACAGCGTAAGTTCTCGGATATGTATGTGGTCAACAATGAGCGAAACGTCAATTGTGAGCTTGGATACGATAGGACACTTTCCATTGCGACGATGACTTTCAATGGCGGAAACGGCGCAGCCGACGATTCGCTAAGCAACTACAAAGTCATTCGAGTTGGAGATATCGCTTTTGAGGGCCATACCAACAAAGTGCACGCCTATGGACGCTTCGTTCTCAACGATGCAGGTGACGGGCTTATGTCGCCGCGATTTTCATGTTTGAGGCCCATCGTCGAGCAGCGTTATAGCTTCTGGAAATACTATATTCCGCGCGAAGAGTCTATGAGACCCATCCTCGTCAACGCTACAAAAAACGGAACCATGATGAACGAATTGGTTCCTGACGATCTCATGCACGAATCTATTTTGGTTCCGTGTCTAGCTGAGCAAGAGGTTATCGGGAACAGCTTCTCGCAGTTAGATCACGTCATCACCCTTCATCAGCGTATGTGCCCCATCTTCTCCTTTTGCGCGCATGGATCAAGAACCAATTTTGCGCAAACCCTTCAAGGGTGGCTTCAGATATTACGCTACCCGCGCCCCATCCCGAAGATGCTCGTGTCGCCATCGGCGCCGGCTTCAGGCGTCTTCGGTACAGCCAAGGGCGCCTTTATTTGCGCCTCTTCCTCCGCTGGTGCGTCAACCTCCTCGCCGAGCGCCAGAAAGAACTTCATTACGAGCTCAACCCTCTGCTGAAGAGAATCGCTCAGCTCGCCGTAAGAGGCCGCCAGGCGCACCTCCCTGGCCAACTCCGCCATCGAGTCCTTCAGCGCCTTCTGAACGCTCACTGAGGGCCTCACCTCGACCTGGGTATCGGTGAGCTTGGCGATGATATAGTCCTGCCTGAGCATGCCGCTCCAAGCAGCCATCTCGCATATGAGCTTGTGCTCTTCGGGCGTGCAGCGGAACGCCATCGTCTTGCTGCGCTTGCGGGCGCTGTTCTCGCACGGCATCTTGCTTACCCCCTCGCTCCGTCAAGGGCGACGGCCATCTCGTCCTGCTTCGTGGGGAACAGGTGCGCGTAGCGGTAGGTGATGTCCACCGCCTCGTGTCCCATGCGTTCGGCGATGGCCAGCGCGGAGAAGCCCATCTCGATCAGCAGGCTCACATGGCTATGGCGTATGTCGTGTATGCGGATGCGCTTTACGCCCGACGCCTTGCACCCGCGCTCCATCTCGTGCGCCAGGAAGTGCTTGGTAACGGCGAACAGGCGCTCGTCGGGGGCGACGTCGTCGCGTATCTCGATGAAGTCCGCCATCTCGTCGCGCAGGAAGGCTGGCATGACGATCGTGCGCACTGACTTGGGCGTCTTGGGGTCGGTCACGGTGTCCACGCCGTGGAGGCTCTGGTACGACTTGTTGATGCGCAGCCGCGAGCTCTCCAGCATGAAATCGGACGGCGTGAGCGCCAGAAGCTCGCCGCAGCGGATGCCCGTCCAGTAGAGCAGCTCGAAGGCGTGGAACGAGAGTGGCTTGTCCATGACGGCCTCGCTGAACCTCAGGTACTCGTCCTTGGTCCAGAACTGCATCTCGCCGCCCTTCTTCGAACCTATCTTGTCGACCCTGCGCACCGGGTTGTCGGTGAGGCCGTAGTAGCGCTCGGCGTGGTTGAAGATGGCGTTGAGCTGGTTGTTCACCGTGCGCAGATACGTCGGCGCCCAGGGCTTCCCGTCGGCATCCCTGTGTTCGGTGAGCTCGTTTTGCCACCTGATGACGTCGATCGGCCTCACGTCGCACATGCGCATGTCCCCGAAGAACGGCACGAGCTTGTCGTTGATGATGTACTCCTTGGTGATCCACGTGTGCTCGCGTATGCGAGGCTTCACCTCGGAGGCGTACACCTCGACGAACTCGGAGAACGTCATGTCCATGGCCCCGCCGTTAAGGCTCTTGAACTGGCCCTCCCACACTGCGGCCTCCACCTCGGAGGAGAAGCCGCGCTTCGTCTTGTGGCGCTTCGAGCCGCGAGCGTCGCGGTAGTAGCACTGCACGTAGAACGTGCCGTTGTTGTCATCCTTGTACACGGGCATGTCAGTCCACCTCCGGGAAGTAAAGGGCGTCGAAGACGTCGCTTCGAACGCGCCCGCGGATCACCACGCGCCCGCGCGCCTCCTGCTCGGCGTTTATCTTCCTGATCACCTCGTAGGCGCTGCCTTTCTTGATCCTCAGCAGCTCCGCGACCTCGTCGGCGTCCAGCATGTGCGGCCTCGGCGTCTTCGCCACCTTCTCGTCCATGGATCCTCCTATCAATAGCGTACAGATACGTACGGTTTACAGATTCAGAGTAAACGTACATATCTGTACTGTCAATATAATTGCGTACATTTGCGTACGTTGATAAGATGTGCGGGTACATAATTCCAGGAGGAGGGCACATGTCCGTAGGCGAAAACATAAGGCGGTACCGCAAGCTGCGCGGCATGACGCAGGTGCAGCTCGCCGAGGCGGTCGGTCTGACCGAGGGGGCCGTGCGCCACTACGAGAGCGGCATCCGCGCCGTGAAGCCCGAGCTGCTCGAATCCATCGCCGCAGCGCTCGGCGTGTCCGTCAACGCCCTCAAGGATTACGGCGTCGAGACCGCGGGCGACCTCATGTCGCTGCTCGTGCGGCTCGAGGACTCCTTCGGCATCGTTCCCTCGGCCGACGGCACGGGGCTCTCCCTGAACCCCAAGGCTCCGCACGCGCCCAAAGCCGCGATGGCGATCGAGCTGTGGGCAGAGAAGCGCGCACGGCTCGAGAACGGCGAGATCGACGCCGATGAATACGAGGACTGGAAAGCCTCGCTGTAGCGGCACCCCGCATTTCGCAATCAACGCAATCGAATAAGGACACCAGGCAAGGCGGTGAGCACCGCTCGCTCCTACGCAAGCTGAGTTTTTACTCCCCATTGCATGCCAAGGCATTTCCGGCATGTCCGGGGAGTAAATTACACGGTGGCTTATATGGCGGCACGCGGCAGCACACCGCGGCATTTCCCCTGGTTACTCCCGTTTTCCTTGAGACGATGAGATTCTTTACTCCCCATTAACCACCTGGGGAAACGTCGTACGGAGACCGCCGAAAAACCGATTGAGTTCGATTTGAGTTTCACAGGCCCCAAAACGGCCTCTTTTCGCCTTCGGGGACAAAAACCGCGCGTCTACTCACTTGGGATAAATCCTTACTCCCATTCCTCCGAATACCGCCCAGTGCCTTGCCGTCTCGAAACACGGGGAGTAAATGGCGAAATCGCAGGTGAAAGGGAGTAAAACGGCAAAGAAAAAGCCTCCGTCCCAGCACTGGAACGGAGGCTAAATCATCGTATTTACTCACCGCCGTCGCTGACGGCTTTGCCATGACTCTCGTACGAAACGAAACTCAGCGGCACAGTGCGGCACTCAAAAATGCAGGTCAGAACCCTATCAGCCTACTCCCACTCAATCGTCGCGGGCGGCTTGGACGTGATGTCGTAGCACACGCGGTTGGCGCCGGGAACCTCGGCAACGATGCGGCCGGAGATGCGGGCAAGCACGTCGTAGGGCAGCTTGGCCCAGTCGGCGGTCATGGCATCGCTGGACTCGACGGCACGCAGGATGATCGGGCGCTGATAGGTGCGCTCGTCGCCCATAACGCCGACGGACTTTATGTCGGGCAGAACCGCGAAATACTGCCAGCAGCTGTGTTCGGAGTTGCGCTCGCCGGTCTGCTCAAACAGGCGCTGGTTGTAGGCGTCGAGCTCCTCGCGCACGATAGCGTCGGCGTTCTTGAGAATCTCGAGCTTCTCCTTGTCGACCGCGCCGATGATGCGGATGGCCAGACCAGGGCCCGGGAAAGGCTGGCGGAACACGATATGACTCGGCAGTCCGAGCGCCAGACCAAGCGCGCGGACCTCGTCCTTAAAGAAGTGGTCGAGCGGCTCAATGAGGTCGAAGTGCACGCCTTCGGGGAACGGGATCAGGTTGTGATGGCTCTTGATGGTGGCCGTCTTGCCGCCCGTCTTGCGAGCGCCGGACTCGATGATGTCGGGGTAGATGGTGCCCTGAGCCAGGTACTTCACGGGTTTACCATCGGTCTCAAGCTGCTGAGCAACCGCGAAGAACTCTTTCCAGAACTGCGTACCGATGATGCGGCGCTTCTCCTCGGGCTCGGTCACACCGGCCAGAAGCTCGGCATAGCGGTCCTCGGCGTGGACGTGGATAAAGTCGACGTCAAACTGCTTGGTGAAGACCTCCTCCACCTGCTCGGGCTCGCCCTTGCGCAGCAGGCCATGGTTGATGAACACGCAGGTCATCTGCTTGCCCACGGCGCGAGCGCCCAGCGCAGCCACGACGGAGGAGTCGACGCCACCGGACAGGGCCAGAATCACGCGGTCGTCGCCGACCTTCTCGCGGAACTCAGCCGTCATGGTCTCGACCAGGTTGTCCATGCTCCAGTTGGGCTCCAGGCCGCAGATCTCAAACAGGAAGTTGCTCAGCAGCTGCTGACCGTACTCGGAGTGCTTGACCTCGGGGTGGAACTGCGTGGTGAAAATCTTGCGCTCGACGCACTCCATGGCGGCAACCGGGCACACGTCGGTGCTAGCGGTAACGGTAAAGCCCTCGGGCACCTCGGAAACGGCGTCGCGATGGCTCATCCACACGGTCTGCTCCATGGGCGTGGAGTTAAAGAGCTTGGCGCCGGCCGTGCGCGTGATGGTGGCGCGGCCGTACTCGCCCACCTCGGAGTGACCGACCTTGCCGCCGAGCGTCACCGCCGTGATCTGATGGCCGTAGCAGAAGCCCAAGACGGGAAGGCCCAGGTCAAAGATGGCGGGGTCGATGGACGGAGCGTCCTCGGCGTACACGGAGGCCGGACCGCCAGAAAGGATGAGCGCAGAGGCGTTCATCTCGCGAATCTCGTCGGCCGATATGTCGCAGGGAACAATCTCGGAATACACGTTGAGGTCGCGGACGCGACGGGCAATGAGCTGACCGTACTGCGCACCAAAGTCGAGTACGAGGACCTTTGCGGAAGCCTTTTGATCCATGGTATCCCCCTCTTGTTGGCGGGGAGCCGGTGCCCACCCGCGTGAATGAACGAAAATAACCTCCATAGTGTACACGTTATATGGGGTTTCTCGTCCCTCGCAGCCATCAGCGCACGGCAAACGCACGACCAGGCCCCAATTTGACGGCAATTGAAGTGTTACCAAACGTTACGGATGATGTAATACGTTTGAACATTGGACGCCCTGTGCCACAATACTGCCGAACGACTCCGCCTCTGCGGCGGCAAATACGATAGGAATACCAGCATGAAGCGCATCCTTCTCATCGCCACGGGCGGCACCATCGCATCGACCGAAGACGGCAACGGTCTCTCCCCCGCCCTGACCGGTGAGGAGCTCGCCCAGAGCGTCCCCGAGATCTCGGGCCTCTGCGAGCTCGACGTGGTACAGCCCATGAACATCGACAGCACCAATATGCGTCCCAGTGACTGGATGCGTATCCGCGACGTCATCGTCGAGGGTTATGCCGACCACGACGGCTTCGTGATTCTGCACGGCACCGACACCATGAGCTACACCGCGGCAGCGCTTTCCTACCTGATTCAGGACAGCCCCAAGCCCATCGTGCTCACCGGCTCGCAAAAGCCCATGGGCAACCCCTTTACCGACGCCAAGCTCAATCTGTACCAGAGCCTGCTCTATGCGCTCGACGAGCACTCGCACGATGTGTCGATTGTGTTTGGTGGCGTCGCCATTGCCGGCACGCGCGCCCGCAAGCAGCGCACCATGAGCTTTAACGCGTTCATCAGCGTCAACTATCCGCCCATCGCCTATATCCGCAACGACCGCATCGTGCGCAACGGGCTTCACGGCACGCATCAGGGCGAAAACCCGGTGCGTTTCTACGACAGCATCGATCCGCGCGTATTTGTACTCAAGCTTACGCCCGGCGTAAACCCGGGCATCCTCGACGCCCTTGCCAATAGCTACGATGCCGTGATTCTGGAGACCTTTGGCATTGGCGGTATTCCCGAGTTTGGCGAGTCGGGCGAGTCGTTCCAAGAGGCAATTTTCCGCTGGGTCGATTCGGGCCGCACCGTCGTTATGACCACGCAGGTCCCCGAAGAGGGCCTCGATCTGGGCGTTTATGAGGTCGGCCGAGCTTACGCCGATCATCCGGGTATTTTGCGCGGCGACGACATGACCACCGAGACGCTCGTGGCCAAGACCATGTGGGCACTCGGCCAGTCACGTGATGCGGACGAGATTCAGCGCCTGTTCTACAGCCAAGTCAACCACGACCGTATCCCGATGGCGTAATCCCTAAGGCAGTTCCGCTTATCGCAGCCCCAAACGACAGGTGGTCCCCCTTCGGGCCGTGCAAAAAACGGAGTATTCTGCAGTTTCTCCGCCGGAGGCATAGAATCAGCCGATTGTTAGACGAACTTTTAGTACGAAGGAGCCGTCTAGTAAATATTTATTCCACATTTTTATTTAGCGTGTGGATTAACTACTGCCAAAAAAGCAAAGCCAGCCGTCCGAGCTACCATCTACGGCTGAACAGGTGCTGAATACTCGCGATTTTGCACATCGCAACCAGGGGGACCCGTCCAAAGAGCGTCAAATACAGCGGAGGAACGCCCTATTCAATACCCTCGAGAAGCTCTGACACCGTCATGCCGAGTGCGGGCGCGATCTTAAATAGAACCTTGAGCGTGAAATTTGCCGTTCCATCTTCGATTCGGTCGAGGTAGGGTCGGCTGATTCCTGTCGCCACACAAAAATCAACCTTGGAGATACCAAGGTCCCTGCGTGTCTCTTCGACCCGCCTGCCAAGAATCTGTTTCGCACGTTCGTCCATGCAGCCGAGTTTGAAATGGAGCCGAACATAAACGTAAACTATAGTTTACGTTTTGCCGAATACACAGGAGTTTTCTATGTCGGGTTCTTCGGTCCGCATGTACCGAGCCACGCTTCGCACAAACAGCGCACCGCTCAAGCTCGTCGTCGTTGAGGCCGAATGCCTTTCGCCCGATGAGCGCACAGCATTTGCATTGCTATCAAGTCGCGTCGCCGCCGTTCTGGTCCCTTGCCCGGCGCAAGGTGAACTTGCTATCCAATGCCAGGCGCACAGCTGCTCGCTCAATCAGGCTGCCGTGATCGCAACCAGCCAACGCGGTCTGCCCCTTCTCCTGGAAGCCGGTATCGCACTTGCCCTTCGCGGCGCCGGATACGAAAACGAGGCCGCCGCCGACATGGTCTTTAAACCACGATCGAGCGGCGGCCTCGCAGCAGCCATTGAATATGCGTGCAGGCTCGTTGCCTAAAAGGACAAGCTAGAAACCAAAGCCAAAGCCCGTTCCGGTAATCGCCGAGTACATAAAGTAAACGTTGATCACGTTGAGGAACACACCCGTGATGCAGCCGTTGCGCAGGTAGCGCTCGCACACGATGCGCGCCATGGCGGCGGAGTCATCATTATTTTTTGCCTGGCGTCCCGCCGTAAAGTACGTCGCCACGCTCAGCAGCAGATTGAGTACCGGCAGCGCCAACAGCTCGTAGCTCTTGCCCCAGCGCGTCGCCTCGCCGGCGGCATTAAACTTCGTTGCCACCTCGGGACCAATGTTGGGGATAACGCACGCTGCGACCACCAGTGGAATCACCGCAAGTACGAGCAGCGCAATACCCATGTAGCCAGCTTTTTTGCCGTATTTAAACATATGCGTCGCCCTTACACGTTAAAGCGGAAGTGCACGACGTCGCCATCGGCCATGACATAGTCCTTGCCCTCAATACGCAGTTTGCCGGCGGCCTTGGCGCCCTGCTCACCGCCGAGCTCGATGTAGTCGTCGTAGCCAATGACCTCGGCCTTAATAAAGCCGCGCTCAAAGTCGGTATGGATGACGCCGGCGGCCTGCGGGGCGGTCGCGCCCTGACGCACCGTCCAGGCCTTGACCTCCATCTCGCCGGCCGTAAAGAACGACTGCAGGCCGAGCAGCTTGTAGGCAGCCTGAGCGAGCACGTCCAGGCCGGGCTGCTCCAGGCCCAGGCTTTCCAGGTAGTCGGCGGCGTCCTCGGGATCGAGCTCGGAAAGCTCGGCCTCGATCTTGGCGCAGATGGGCAGTGGCTTGACACCATCGATGGGCGCCAGGTCGTCGTTGAGCATATCCTCGTCCACGTTGGCCACATACAGGATGGGCTTCATGGTGAGCAGGAACAGGCCCTTGGCAGCGGCGCGCTCCTCGTCGGTCATCTCCATGGACGCGGCGCGCTTGCCCTCGTTGAGCCAGGCAAGCAGGCGCTTGGCCACCTCGAACTTGGGCATGAGCTCCTTGTCGCGCTTGGCCTCCTTCTCGAGCTTGGGCAGCTGCTTCTCGAGCGTGCCCATGTCGGCCAGGATGAGCTCGGTCATGATGGTGTCGGCATCGCCGGCGGGATCGACGAACTCGCCCGTGCGGCCCACCTCGCGCATAACGTTGGGGTCCTTAAAGTAGCGCACGACCTCGCAGATGGCATCGGTCTCGCGGATGTTTGCCAAGAACTGGTTGCCCAGGCCCTCGCCCTCGTTGGCACCCTTCACCAGGCCCGCGATGTCGACAAACTCGACCGTAGCCGGCACAATGCGGCCCGGGTTGACGATGTCGGCAAGCTTTTGCAAGCGGCTATCGGGCACGTCGACGATACCCACGTTGGGGTCGATCGTGGCAAACGGGTAGTTGGCGGCAAGGCCGGTCTTTTTGGTAAGCGCGGTGAACAGCGTCGACTTGCCCACGTTGGGCAGGCCCACGATACCGATGGAAAGGGACACGACAGCTCCTTTTGGTACAGGTACTTCAAACCGTATAAGTATAGCGCCGCCGCAGCATCCGGGCGAATCCGGACACCGCGGCGGCGCAAATGAAGCAGAGATAGAGCTCGCTGACTAGTCCGCGAGCTTCTCCACCTGATCGAGCATCTTGTCAAGCTTGGCCTTTGCCTCGGCCTTGGCCTTCTGGGCCTCTTCGTGGGCCTTGGCCTTCTGAGCGGCCTTTTCCTCGGCCTCGGGGTCGACAACGACCAGATTGGACGCATCGTGCTCGACCAGCTTGAGCGCATGCTCGGGGCACACCTTGACGCAGGCTCCGCAACCTAGGCAATACGTGGACTCCAGTGCAAAGCGACCGCTTCCCACCAAATCGCAGGCAAACGTGGGGCACACGTTGACGCACTCGCCGCACGACGTGCACTTGTCAAAATCGCATTCCGGTGTGCTCACCTGCATATTCTGGGCAAGCTCGGGGTGGTTCTGCAGCGTCGAGAGCACCAGCTGCCGCCCGTGCGTGAGCGAACGGCGACGCTTGGTCGTCGTGGTGCCGCACATGGTGTTGAGCGTGCGCTCGAGCTGCGTGATCTGGTGACGATGAGCCTTCAACTTCTGCGTCACCGAGGCCAGCGCCGCCGTCGCCGGATTGAGCTTGGTCACCGTCAGGCCCGTGGTGCGGGCAATCTTATCCATGTACTCCTTGCGCTCGTACTCGCGGCGCTTATGGCATTTGAGGCTCTTGGGGTCGACCTCCAGGCCCATGCCCGTACCCGCCCACTCCTCGGCGGTAGCAATGGCCTCGCCCAGAATGTCCTCGCCACCGGTGTTGCGGCACTTATCGCACACGCCCAGTGGCAGGTAGACGCTCACGTTGGGATAGTCCGCCAGTACCGAGAACCAGGTCTCGGCCGTAATATCGCCCACGCAGGCAACGACGACCTCGTTTTCGCGCGGCATGCGCTTGAGGGCGCGTGTGCAGGTGACGTAGGCGGTCTCGTGGCTCGTAGCAGCGGAGACGATATCGTCATACAGGTTTTTAGGTGCCAGGCGCGGCGAGATGATCGCCTCGGTCGGACAGGCAGCGGCGCACAGGCCGCACTTGCGACAGGAGTCGAGGATCTCGATGGCGTCTTCCTCGACCTCGATAGCGTTGACCGGGCACACGTCCATGCACGCGGTGCAACCGCTCTTTTCGTTTTTGCAGGTCAAGCACGGAATGGTGTTGCCGCGCGGGCGCTCCTTGTAGTCGGCAGGATTCCACTGCGGCGCCGACGGATCGAGTGCATCGGTCACGCCGCCAAGCGGGTTTTTAAGAAAGTCGAAACCCTTGCTGATCTCGATAATGTCATCAAACAGATCGTGTTCCTGCGCCATGCGCGGCCCCTCCCTGAGCAGTGCAAACAAGCAAGAGATAATGATACGCTATCGGCCCACGCCTCGGGCAAATTACACGCGGCGCACCTTTGAGGCAAATAGCCTATGCCTATCGCCGCCTCGATTGCACAAGGTCGATCAAGCGCCTAGCTATGCCTCGCGCATGAGCTGCACGAGCTTTTGTCTGGTCACCTTGGCCTGTTCGTTAGCCATATTGCGTTCGTTTCTAAAGGCCGCATCTGCAACGCTCATCAGGTCGGCATCGGAAATCGCGCTGCACGGACCGTCCATCGACGCCGCCGTGGGACATACGCACAACGGCAACTCGGCATAAAACGCAACGGCCTTGGCGATATCGAGCATCTTGCCGCCGCCAATGCCCACCACCATGTCGCAATACTCGGCCCGGGCTTCCTTGGCCATTTCGACAACGGCATCTTCCGTACACGGACCGTTGTAAATCTTAAAGAACGGCTCGCTTAGATCTTCATCCAGAAATCCATCGACGATCTGCCTGCACAGCCGATCCTCGGTGCCCTGGTCAAACAAGACATAGGCAGCGCAGCCCAACCATGACAAATACCTGCCCTGGCGCGAAAGCTCCCCCGGTCCCTGAACATACCGACCGGGGCCGCCATAAACCATAGGAAGCGCCATACGAGAATCCACCCTTCATCAAACAACGATGGGTGCAAAGTACCCTGACCCCTTTGCACCATAGCAAAAAGGGGCAAAGCCATCTGCTGGCTTTGCCCCTTCCTTAGCTTGATTTACTCATCCATGAGATAGTAGTGGCCCAGTGCGTCGGCACCCAGGATGGCGTTTGCGACCATCTCGGGCGTCACCTCAAACGGCATATTGCACATGGTGTCCTCGGGCGCGCACGCGGCCTCGGCAACAATCATGGCCTGCTCGCGCGTAAGCTCGGCAACGCCAAGTTCCTTCATCGTGACCGGCAGGCCCAGCTCAATGCAGAAGCCCAAGACTTCCTCGAGCTTCTCGGTCGGGGCATCCTCGAGTACCAGCTGGACGATAGTGCCAAAGGCGACCTTCTCGCCGTGATACATGCTGTGGCACTCGGGCAGCATCGTCAGGCCATTGTGGATGGCATGAGCAGCAGCAAGGCCCGAGCTCTCAAAGCCAATGCCCGAAAGCAGCGTATTGGCCTCGATGATGTGCTCGACGGCAGGCGTGAGCGCACCCTTCTCCAGCGCAACCTTGGCCTTGACGCCATCGGCCATAAGCGTCTCGTAGCAGAGCTTGGCGAGCGCCAGACCAGCCATGCTGCCCTTGCCGCCAGCGCAGGTGCCGCCGTCGGCATCGTGCGTCGCCTGGGCCTCGAAATAGGTTGCGAGCGCATCGCCCATACCGGAAACCGTCAGGCGCACCGGGCTCGCCGCGATAACCGTCGTATCCATCAGGACAATGTTGGGGTTTGCCTTAAGGAAGAGATATTTATCGAACTGGCCGTCATCGGTGTAGAGCACCGAAAGTGCCGAGCACGGTGCATCGGTCGAAGCAATGGTGGGGCAAATGATAACCGGGGACTCCAGGTAATAGGCGACGGCCTTCGCGGTGTCGAGGATCTTGCCGCCACCGACGCCGACGATGATGTCGCAACCGTTGTCGCGAGCGAGCGCAACCAGGCGATCGACCTCGCCCTTGGAGCACTCACCGTTAAAGTCCTCAAATAGCAGCTCGGCCTTAGCCTCGGCAAAGCCGCCCTCGATCTTGGCACCGACGCGCTTCTTGCCCGAAGGCGTCACGATGACGAGGGCCTTAGCGCCGAGCGGCTCGACATAGGAGCCGAGCTTGGCGAGCTCGTCCGGACCCTGGATGTACTTGCTGGGGCTATTGAAAATTGCAGCCATAACTATCCCATTCTCTAAAAAAGAAAGGGGCTCCGTACGGATACGTGCGGAGCCCCTCGTTACGATAACAAGAGTCGATTAGAAATCGATGTCGGTGTCGTAGTAGCAGGCCTTGAGGATCTTCTCGAAGTCGGCAGCCTTGGTCTCACGCGGGTTCTCGGGCGTGCAGGCGTCCTGCTCGGCGTTCGCGGCGATCTCGGGCAGCTTGGCGAGGAACTCCTCCTCGGAAACCATCTGCGGGTTCTCGGCGTCGACCTTCACGCCACCATTCGCGTAATCCTTGATGGACTGCGGAATGTTGAGCTGGTCGTTGAGGTCGCGGATCTTCTGGACGAGCGCAGCGATGAGCTCCTCGTTGGTCTCGCCGGGAAGGTGCAGGATCTCCTTGGCCACGTAAGCGTAACGCTCGGCAGCACGGGGATCCTTGGAGTTCCACTGGATGACCTTGCCCAGGTACATGGCGTTAGCGGCACCGTGGATGATGTGGCCGTTCTCAAAGGCAGCACCGGTCTTGTGAGCCATGGAGTGAACGATGCCGAGCAGGCCCGAGGAGAAGGCGATACCGGCGATGCACTGAGCCTCGTGCATGTGCTGACGGGCCTCATGGTCGCCAGCATAGGACTTGGGCAGCCACTCGACGATCTCGCGGATGCCGTGCAGAGCGTTGGCGTCGGTGAACATAGAGGCGCAGGTGGAAACGTAGGCCTCCATGCAGTGGGTCAGAGCATCCATGCCGGTGTGAGCGCACAGCTTGGCGGGCATGGTGTAGGTGAGCTCGGGGTCGACGATGGCGACATCAGGGGTGATGTTGAAGTCGGCCAGCGGGTACTTGATGCCCTTTTCGTAATCCGTGATGACGGAGAATGCGGTGACCTCGGTAGCAGTGCCGGAGGTAGAGGAAATGGCGCAGAAGTGAGCCTTCTGACGCAGCTCGGGGAAGCTGAACGGCTGGATAATGTTGTCGAAGGACTCCTCGGGATACTCGTAGAAGACCCACATGGCCTTAGCAGCATCGATGGGCGAACCGCCGCCGATAGCAACGATCCAGTCGGGCTCGAAGTCGCGCATAGCGGCTGCGCCCTTCATGACGGTCTCGATGGAGGGATCGGACTCGACGCCCTCGAACAGCTTGACCTCCATGCCGGCCTCTTTGAGGTCGGCCTCAACGTCCTGCAGGAACCCGCCGCGGCGCATAGAGCTGCCGCCAGAAACGATGATGGCCTTCTTACCCTTGAGGTTCTTCACCTCGTGGCGAGCGCCCTCACCAAAGTACAGATCGCGAGGATTGGTAAAACGTCCCATACTGTGCCTCCTAAACAAGCCCCTCTTAGACTTGCGTATATAACGGAGCACCCAATTGGCTCCGTTAGGACCGGTTTGCGCGTTGCCGGCGATGACAATGCGCGATGTCTAAACGTCTCAACGCTCAGACAAACACTATTTTACCGTTCTGGTTGGTCAGTTATTCACCTAAAGCCGCCAATGATGAAACGTTTTTTCTATCCCTGAAGACCCTTGTGCGGCATTCATACTCCCAAGCTGGGCAAACGTTTTATCAAGGTTGACTACATATCCCGGGCAGGACCGTGCCCCTCCAAAATATGCACCGTTCGCCGCAAAAAATCGACCGTTTGCGGCACCGTGATACCACTCGGTCGTCCAAGGTGCCGACATTTGTGCGACATCCGTCTTCGTGGTGCAAAGGTGCAAGTCCAAGTGCGGCACCCCCGGTGTGCCACATGCGGGTAAACTAGAACCTTATATAGAAACATTTGAACCCTAACCGCAGCAAAGGAGGCCCCATGGCATTCGATCCCATTCAAGAGGATTGCCATCGCCTCGTTCTTGAGGCCTTGCGCCGCGACAATATCCCGCTCACCGACGGTGCCGCCGTAGAGCGTCTGATGGAACAATTCACCCGCAACCCCGCACCGCTCATCGTGCACGACCGCGACCGCGCCGGGCACCTCATTGCCAAGGTGGTCGAGGCTGTCGACTACCGCATTCCCTTTACCCCTGACGATACCCAGGCAGAGCAAGAAGAGGCAGCTGCCGAGAACATGCTCCGCGAGGCAGCCGCGCTCGACCCGACCAACTGGGACGCTCAGCGCATGCTGACCGCCCTCACCGCCGGCTCCAACGAGGAATACGTGCAGTATCTGGTGTCCAAGTGCGACGAGGTGGAGCACGATCTGGCGCTCAAGACCGCCTCGGCGCAGGACCCCTACGAGCGTGAGGCCGCAGGCGACCTTATGCGCCGCCCCTACCTGCGCTGGCTTGCCGCCTTGGCATCGCGCGCGCTCATTAGCGGACGCTACCGCATGTCGCTCGAAGCCGCGAATCGCAGCTTGGACTTTGCGCCCAACGACCCCGCTGGTGTCCGCCACACCGCGATGCTCGCTATGGCAAAGCTCGAATACCCCGCCGAGGAGCTCAAGCGATTTCGCTCTGCCCACTCCGTCCCCTATCTCGCCAACACGCCGCTGCGCCGTCGTCCCAAGGACGCGGAGCGCGACTTGGACCCATGGACGCTCATCGCGCTGATGAGCGCTGCCTGGCGCGAGCTGGACTACGAGGGCGCCGAGCACTATTTGCGCATCCTCGCACGCTCGTGCCCGCACGCGGCCGAGGCGCTCTACTTCCAAACCGAGTTTCCCGATGGCGTCTATGCCCGCGTCAACGTGGGTGTGGGCTCCACCGACGAGCTCGTCCTTGCGCTGTCCGAGGCGACGCCGGTACTGCAGGAGGGCCTGGGCGCCCCCGACAACGCCAGCTTCGCCGCCTGGGTCGCTACCAACGATATCGTGCGTTCCCAAATCGATGAGCGCATCCTGCGCGCAGCCGAGCAGGGGCTTCCATTTAAGGGAGGAGACCTCTAATGGATCCGAGCGTCTACATCCCCGCCTACCTGGAGCGCACCTATCTGGCGTCGCACCCCGAACTCACCGATGCAGCACGCGAGCTTGTCCATAACGACGTGAGCGTCAACCCTCATAAGTATGCGCAGACCGAGCATGCTCAGGCACTGCTGTCCTACGCCGGTGTTCATCGCCACCTGCTCGACGAGCTCCATCGCATCGAGGATATGGGCAGCGACGAGGAGTTCGAGCAGACGCGCAATCGTCTGTTCGACGACATGCGCGATGAGCTGCTCAAGATTGTCCGCATCGATGCGTATGTCCTCGATGCCCAGCTGCTCGCCATCATTTTGGCGGACACGCCCGTTGACGCCTGTCTGGGCGACCTGATGAAGCTCGAGGCGACCACGACCGATTACCTGCAGCAAAGCGTGCCCGGGTTCGATATGGAGGCCCCACACTACTGGGCCAATAATGTTTTGGCCGACGGTGCCACCGCAGCAGACCTTACCGTGAGCGAGCCGGCTCTTATCGGGTGGCTTCACACGCTCGAGGCCATCTCGCAGCTGTGCATGGCGAGCGCCCGCTACCGCGCTGCTGCCAACTACGCCCGCCGTGTTCTTAAGGCGGAAGGCTATCCCACCCGAGCGGCAGGCACCGTGTTACTCGCCCTCGCTCGCTTGGAAGACGAGGACGGCTTTTTTGCCCTGGCCCACCAGCTCGAGGAGCAGATGGGGGCCGATACCCTCGAGAACTCCCCCTGGTACCTGCTCGCCCGCACGATCTTGCTGTTCAAAACGAACAAGATGCGCCCGGCGACACGCGCGCTGCGTGAGTTTGCCAACCGCTGCGAGGGCGGCGCGTTCTTCTTGCTGAACCCCATGTACCAGACGCCGTACCTTCCCTGCCGACCCGAGCCGCGCGACCCCTGGGATCTCTCGCACCAGGCGGTTTGGGAAGCCGACGGCATCATCTCGGATACCCCCGACTTTGCCCCCTGGGCCAATGCCTGCGAAGACGTTTCGCAGCTTGCCCAGGAGTTTGCGCGCCGCTACGGCTTTTAACGGCGCAAACGCCACGACCATGTCATTCACGTTAGGAACGGCTTCATGAATCTCCGCTCATCTCTTGCCTGCACCTCGAGCGATATCGCCCGCTGGGGGCTGCGCTCCGTCCTTAAGCGCCAGGGCGGCGTACTCCCCGGCCGCATCGCCATGAAGATCGACCCCGAGCTGCTGAGCGACCTCGCCGGCCTTGTCGACCGCAGCGTGGTGATCACCGGCACCAACGGTAAGACCACCACTTCGAACCTCATCGCCGACGCCGTTGCCGCCAGCGGCGCCACCGTGGTATGCAACCGCGCCGGCAACAACATGGAGCCGGGCGTGGTGGGTGCACTGCTCGAGGCGCGCAGCGGCCTCAAGCGAGCCGGCGGCGGCAAGCGCGTGGGCGTTTTTGAATGCGATGAGCTCTACACCGTGCGCGTCCTGCCCAAGCTCAAGCCGACGTACTTCGTGCTGCTCAACCTGTTCCGCGACCAGCTGGATCGCTATGGCGAGATCGATCACACCCAGGAGGTCATCGCCCACGCGTTGGAACTTTCGCCGGCAACGACGCTCATCTACAACGCCGACGATCCGCTCTGTGCCTCGATTGCCGCGCGCGTTCCCAATGCGAGTATTGCCTTTGGCATCGACGGCGCCACCGACACCGAGTCTGACCGCATTAGCGACTCGCGCTTTTGCTCGCAGTGCAACGCCCCGTTGGAGTACGACTATGTACAGTATGGTCAACTCGGCGCCTACCATTGCCCCTCGTGCGGTTGGGCACGCCCCGCACTGGTCCGCCGTGTGACGGGCGTGGAGCTCGGCTGCGACGGCTACGGCTTTGACCTGGTCTTTGGATCTGCGCCCGACGCGGCTGCCGCACACATCGCCACACGCTACAACGGTCTGTACATGGTCTATAACGTTGCCGCTGCATTCTTTGCCGCACATGAGTTGGGCGTGGACCCGGCGCATCTGCAGCCCACGCTCGATGCCTACGTCCCCGCCGGCGGACGCATGGGCCGCTGGGATATCGCCGGCCGCACCGTCGAGGCCAACCTAGCCAAGAATCCCGTAGGCTTCGATCGCCAGATTCAGTCCATCAAGACGGCAGG
Organism: uncultured Collinsella sp.; assembly: GCA_900548815.1. Lineage (GTDB taxonomy): Bacteria > Actinomycetota > Coriobacteriia > Coriobacteriales > Coriobacteriaceae > Collinsella. The sequence continues at coordinate 1,010 of URLR01000011.1, read as the reverse complement.
TGGCAGACTCTGCGCTTTCTTCCTTAACGACAACGACGCCGACGGACACGATGTATCGTGGATCTACGACGTCGACTTCGAGCGCATCGCCGATACCCCAGGGCTTGTCGCCTTTGCCGGAGGCACGCGTGCGCACGACATGCAGGTGCGCCTCAAGTACGCCGGCATCGATGCCGCGATTATCTCGGACGTCGCGCAGGCAATTGGCGCCGTGGCAGACGAGGCCGCCGATGGCACCTTCTACGCCGTCGCCAACTACACGGCCTTCCCGCCGCTGGTCAAGGAGCTCGACGGGCTGAAAGGCGCCACCGCCGACGCTGTTGCTGCCCGCGCCATAGCCCGTGCCGACGGCAGCGCTCTTCCTGTCGGCATCGCGCCAGTCGAGCTTTCGCGCCCGCTGCGCATCGTCTACCTGTATCCCGATGCCCTTAACCTCTACGGCGACGGCGGCAACGTCATCGCCCTCGAGCGCCGCTGCGCCTGGCGTGGCATTCCCGTGCGCGTGGACGAGGTCCGTATGGGCGAGTCGCTCGATCTCACCGACGCCGACATCGTCATGATGGGTGGTGGCTCCGACCGCGACCAGCTAGCCGTGGCACACGAGCTGCTCGCTCAAAAAGACAAGGTCGCATCCTATGTTGAGGACGGCGGTTCGCTGCTTGCCATCTGTGGCAGCTATCAGCTGCTCGGCCGTTCGTACTATATGGGCGAGAATCGCATCGAGGGCCTGGGCGTCATTGCCGCCGAAACCGTACGCGGCTCCGACCGCCTGATCGGCAACGTAGCCGTCAAAACCGTTCTGTCGCCCGAGCCCTTTGTGGGATTCGAGAATCACGGTGGCCGCACCCTGCTCGATGCAGAGGCCACGCCGCTCGGAACGTCCGTCGTCACGGGTACTGGCAACAACGGCGACGACGGCTTTGAGGGTCTGATCTACAAGGGCGTCATCGGCACGTACCTGCACCTGTCTCTTATACACATCTGACGCTGCCGACGATAAGGCTCGTGTA
>URLR01000010.1 GCA_900548815.1 uncultured Collinsella sp. | reverse complement strand
TCAAGCAGAAGACGGCATACGAGAGAGGAGTCCGTCTCGGGGGCTCGGAGATGTGTATAAGAGACAGACCGAGAGAAGCCTGCCTTGGAAGCGCATCATAAGCAGATAACCGTTTACTCAGAGTGTGCGGAAGGCGCGCCCGTCATCTACCTCCCCGTGGTTATGGGCGACGGTAGTGAAGTCTACGAGCGCTGCCGAGAGCTCGACTGCCCGCCATTCACCCTTGTCGCCATTGGAGGGCTCGATTGGAATCGCGAGCTTAGCCCCTGGGAATGTGAGGGAACTATACGAGATGCCGAGCCCTTTGGTGGACAGGCTGCTGGTTTTCTTGACGAGTTGTTGAAGCAGATAATCCCAGAGGCCGAATCATCACTTCCCTGCCCGCCCACCTGGCGCGGCATTGCCGGCTACTCGTTGGCGGGTCTTTTTTCACTGTGGGCACTTTGGCAAACAGATGTCTTTGAGCGCGCGGCAAGTGCATCGGGGTCGCTGTGGTTCCCCGGCTTTATCGACTACGCGCGCGAGCGCACGATGACAGCCACGCCCGACGCCGCCTATCTGTCGCTCGGTAAAAAGGAAACCAAGACGCCCAACCGCATGATGCGGCACGTACTCGACGATACGCGTGCGATGGAAGAGCTGTTTATCGAGCGCGACATTCCAGCAACACTGGAGCTCAACCCCGGCAATCACTTTGCCCAAACTGACCTGCGCATGGCGCGCGGCATCCACTGGATACTGACGCATTAAAAATGGCGTCCACGCGTACATACGCATGGACGCCATTTTTAATTTGGCTGAACGCAGCTACTATTCAGCAGTCTCCTCAAGCTCGGAAGTATCGAACTCAAAGTCATTACCGGGCAGGATGGCGTTGAGCACAATGCCCACCAGCGAGCCCACGGCAAGGCCCGAAAGCGAAATCGTCACGCCGCCCAGCTCCAGCACGATGGCACCGGCGGTACTGTAGGCAATGCCGAGCGAAAGCACGAGCACCAGAGCCGCCACCAGCACGTTGCGGTTGTTCTGGAAATCAACCTGATTCTCGATGAGGTTACGCACGCCAACGGCGCTGATCATGCCGTAGAGCACGAGCGACACACCGCCGATAACGCACGCCGGCATGGCGGCAATCACCGCAGCAAACTTGGGGCAGAACGAAAGCACAATGGCGCAGCAGGCGGCAATGCGAATCACACGCGGGTCGAACACGCGCGTAAGCGCAAGCACGCCGGTGTTCTCGCCATACGTGGTGTTGGCCGGAGCGCCAAAGAGCGACGCCAAGATGGTCGCCAGGCCATCGCCGAGTAGGGTACGGTGCAGACCGGGATCGGCAATGTAATTGCGTTCGCAGGTAGAGCCAATGGCGGAGATATCGCCAATGTGCTCAATCATGGTCGCAAAGGCCAGCGGCATGATGGTGATGATGGCCGTCGTGGCAAGACCGCTATCGAACTGCGGGCCAAAGAGCGCAAACACGGTGTTGCCCCACACGATGGGCAGACCGACCCAGGGGGCGGCTGCGACGCCAGAGAAGTCGACCTCGCCCAACGCGGCCGCAACGGCATAGCTCACCACAACGCCCAGCAAAATCGGCACGATCTTGACCATGCCGCGGCCCCAAATATTGCAGACGACGATCACGGCCACAGCGATGACGGCGACAAGCCAGTTGGTCTGGCAGTTGGCAATGGCAGAGCTTGCCAAGATCAGGCCGATGGAAATGACGATGGGGCCGGTCACCACCGGTGGGAAGAAACGCATAACGCGCTTGGCGCCAAAGGCACGGAACAGGGCCGCCAGCACCGGATAGAGCAGGCCGGCGCAGGCTACGCCCAGGCAGGCGTAGGGCAAAAGCTCGGTCTCTCCGTTGGGCGCGATTGCGGCATAACCGGCAATAAAGGCAAACGATGAGCCCAAAAATGCCGGCACCTTACCGCGCGACAGGAAGTGGAACAGCAGCGTGCCGATGCCGGCGAACAGAAGCGTCGCCGAAACGGAAAGGCCGGTGAGCACGGGCACGAGCACCGTGGCTCCGAACATCGCAAACATGTGTTGCAAACCCAACACAAACATGCGCGGGCGGCCGAGCGACGATGCATCGTAGATGGCATCGGTGACGGCGGGCGTCGAGGATTGGGACATGGAAGTCCTTTCATGATGGAAGGGCGATCAGGCATATCGGATAACCTGCCCGAACGATACGATCCGAACCATTGTACGTGATACACCATGTCTCGCGCGCGCCGTCACCTGCAAACGGTAGCGTTACTTCCAAACGCGCTCGGCAATGCGCTTGACCAGCGCGATCTTTGCCCACTGCTCGTCCTCGGTCAGCTTGTTGCCAATCTCGCAGCTGGCAAAGCCGCACTGGGGCGACAGGTACAGATTCTCGAGCGGCACGTACTTTGCGGCTTCGCGGATGCGCTCGACGATAACATCCTCGTTCTCGAGCTCTGCCGCCTTGGTGGTTACCAAGCCCAGCACGACCTTCTTGCCGGGAGCAACATACTTGAGCGGCTCAAAGCCACCGGCGCGCGGCGTATCGAACTCAAGGTAGAACGCGTCGACATCCTCGTGCGCAAACAGGTACGGTGCAATGGGATCGTAACCACCCTCGAAGGCATACGTGGAGTGATAGTTGCCGCGGCACACGTGCGTGTTGATGACCAGATCGTCGGGCTTGCCCTCGATGGCGGCATTGTTGAGTGCCACGCCCAGCTCGCTTACCTTTTGCAGGTCGACCGGGCTCATGCCGGTTTTGGCGACAAAATCGGTATCGCAGTAGATGCCCCAGGTGCAGTCATCAAACTGGATGTTGCGGCAGCCTGCTGCGTACAGGTCGGCGATCACCGTGCGATAAGCGGCTGCAATGGCGTCGGCAAGTTCCTCGTCGGTCTTATAGACGGCACGCAGGCTCTCCTGCTGGCCGTCGCAGCGATCGAGCGTAACCTCAGAGAACGTCTGGATAGGCGCCGGGATGGTCTGGCGTGCAACGTGGCCCTCTCCCTCAAGCGCCTTGACGAACTTAAAATGCTCGACGAACGGGTGGTTCTCGCCGCTAATGGGACCGGTAACCACAGCGGTGTCGGCCGTGGTCTCCTCGTCGTGGAACATATAGCCCGTACGTGAGGCACGGCGTTCAATGCCGTTGAGTCCCCACATAAAGTCGAGGTGCCAGTAGCTGCGGCGAAACTCGCCATCGGTAATCACCTGCAGGCCGGCGGCCTTTTGCTTGTCCACCAGGTCGCGAATGGCCTCATCCTCGACGGCCTTAAGACCGGCGGCGTCGAGTTTGCCCGCGGCGTAGGCGGCACGGGCGTCCTTCACGGCCTGCGGACGAAGAAAACTGCCGACGATATCGGCGCGAAACGGCGCGTTCGGTTGAATCGAAGTGCTCATAGATATCTCCCTTTGCATTGGTTGCTTTATCGAGACAGAGTATGGGCGCTCATGTGGTCATCGTAAAATATATGTTTATATAGGTTTGTTATTAGTTTTTTCTATACCGAGCAACAGCGGGACTCAGCCTCACATGGATATCTCGAAGTGAGCTAAATATGCTGACGAATCGCGTCGATATAGGCCTGCCCATAGCGCGTGAGCGTCGTATTTTTGCGCGTGATAATGCCAATCTCCATATACTCGTCCACATCGAGCGGAATCGAGATAATACCGGGGCCGTTAAGTTCATGGCTGATCACGCCCGAACACACCGTGTAACCGTTAAGGCCCATAGCTAGGTTGAACAGCGTCGCACGGTCACGCACGCGGATATTCTTGCGACGCTCAAAGGTCGAGGTCAGCTCCTCGGAATAATAAAACGAGTTATAGCTGCCCTGCTCATAGGACAGGAACGGGTAGTCTTCCAAGTCCTCGAGCGTCACGCTGGAGCGGCCCGCCAGCGGATGGTCGGCGCACACGAAGACATGCGGCGCGGCGCAGAAGAGTCCTTCGAACACGAGCTCGTTGGCCGCCAGCATGCGCTCGATGACCTCGCGGTTATGCTCGGATAAGTACAGGATGCCCAGTTCGCTTTTCATATGCGCGACATCCTCGATAATCTCGTGAGTCTGTTCCTCGCGCAGGGTGAAGTCGTAACGCGCGGCATCGAACTCGCGGATCACGTCAACAAACGCGTTAACGGCAAAGGAATAATGCTGGCAGCTCACACTAAAGTGCGGCACCTGCTCGGATGCGCCCTTGTATTTGCCCTCGAGCAGGTCGGCCTGGTCGAGTACCTGGCGCGCGTAGCCCAAGAAGGTCTCGCCTTCCTCGGACACAATGACGCCCTTGTTGGTGCGCTCAAAGATGTGCACGCCCATCTCGTTTTCGAGATCGCGGATCGACGCGGTAATCGAAGGCTGCAACACAAAGAGCCGGCGCGAGGCCTCGGTGATGCTGCCGCATTCGGCAACTTTGACGACATACCTGAGCTGCTGGAGCTTCATAGCTTTCTCCCTAGACGTTCGTGACGTCGAAACCCGTCGTATCCATCTGACGCATAAACGGCGGCATCTCCCCCGTCGCGGCACAGGCGGCAATCTGATGCAGAGCCCCGGCAACCGCATCGTCTACCGCAGCGCCGATATGCCAGCGCGCGGCAGCCGTGACGGCCTCGTTGGCATTGGCGACTGCAACGGAGTTGGGAACGGCATCGATCATGGGCAGATCGTTATCGGAATCGCCAAATACGGCCACCTCATCGGGCGTCAGGTCCAAAGCGCGCGCCAACTCCAGCGCAGCGCAACCCTTGTCCCAACCTGCTGGAAGGATGTCAAACAGGCGCACTCGGTTGTTGGGAAACACAAGCGAGAGTTCCGGCACCTCAACGGCAACGCGCTCGCGTAGCTCCGCGAGCTCCTCACGCGAACGGGCACTCCAGATATTCGCCTTGAACACCGGCACTTCATCAACGACGGGACGGCACGGGGCCTCTTCGCCTTTGAGCCATGCGTTGCCGCCCGACTCCATGGCGCGACGAACGCGCTCGGGATCACTCGTCACGCAATAGGCATCGTTGCCCCAAAAGTCATCGCCCAGGCTATAGACTTTTAAAAATGTATCGTCGGTCTCTTGCTCCAGATAGTCGGCCAAACACATCAGAGCATCGTTGTCGATTGCGTGCGAGGCGACTACTTCGCCGCCGACAAACATCACCTGGCCGTTACAGAACGCGCCAGTCGAAAAACACTCGGAACGATTTTTGAACATCCAGCCCATCGCGGACGGCTGACGACCCGAAACCGGACCAAAGTGCAGACCCGCCGCTTGCATGGCATGAATACCCTCGATGGCGTAGTCGCTGGCGCCGTCATGCCCGGCTGGAATCAGCGTATCGTCCATATCGGTCAGCACAAGTTTGATCATGAAGTCCCCATTCGTATCGGTCCTACCTATTGTAACGACCTGCCAAAATAAACCTGTCCCTTTTTGGCAGGTGCGTTAGTATAGGGAACAACAGATTCGATGCGGGAGTGCCGGCGGTGCAAACCACAAGGCTGAGAGGGCATGGGGCCCAATCCTTTGAACCTGTCAGTTAATGCTGGCGTAGGGAGCATGCCGCCTTTACAGGGGCGCTGTCTATGCACAGCGCCCCTTTTCTATGCCAAGGAGGCATGTGCAGTGATTGATTCGGAACAGCTTAAGCAACATATGGTCAAGGCCGTGGATGAGATTCGCGCCACCAATCCGATGGCTGGCTCCATCACCAACACGGTGACGATCGACTTTGTCGCCAACGCGCAGCTCGCCGTGGGCGGTTCGGCCGCCATGGTCTATCTGCCCGACGAGGGCGAGGCGCTCGTTGCCGGCGGCGGCGCCATCTATCTCAACATGGGCACGCTCTTCCCCATCTACGAGCAGACGATTCCCCGCGCGGCCAAGGCGGCACACGACGCCGGCAAGCCCTGGGTGCTCGATCCGGTGGGCCTGGGCATCGGCAGCCTGCGCACCCAGCTGGTAAACGAGCTCAAGCAGTACAAGCCCGCCATCGTACGCGGCAACGCCTCCGAGATCATCGCGCTCGCCGGCCTGTGGGGCCTTGAGGGCGAGGCGGCTGATCTGAGCCGCGTGCGCGGTGTCGATACCACCGACACGGTCGACGCCGCCCGCGATGCTGCCGTGGCGCTCGCTCGCTACACCGGCGGCGCCGTAGTGGTCTCGGGCGAAGTCGACCTAATCACCGACGGCACGACCGTGGCCAAGTCCCACGGCGGCAGCCCGCTCATGTCCAAGATCACCGGCTGCGGCTGCTCGCAGGGCGGCGTGCTGGCCGTGTACGCCTGCGCTGCCGATCCGTTTACGGCAGCCGTCTGCGGCACCGCCGTCTACAACGTTGCCGGCACGCGCGCCGCCGCTGTCGCCGATGCCCCGGCAAGCTTTAAGGTCGCCTTTATCGACGAGCTCTACCGCGCAACCGCCCAGGACATTGCCGATAACCAACTCGAGCTCGAGGAGGCATAGGCCATGTCCGAGCCCACAACCAATGCCGGCATGAACACGCTCGTCGCCGTGGCCATCGCCCCGTGCGGCACCGGCGATGAGCTCTCCGCCGAGGTCGCCGAGGTCGTGCGCGTCATACGCGAGAGCGGCCTTCCCAACCGCACCACCTCGATGTTTACCGAGATCGAAGGCGACTGGGACGAGGTCATGCAGGTCGTGCGCGACGCAACCTTTGTTCTGGCAAACAAGGGCATCCGCACCGAAGTCGTGCTCAAAGCCGATATTCGTCCCGGATTTACCGACACCATGACCGGCAAGCTCGAGCGCATGGAAGCACAGACCAAGAAGCAGGAGGAAGCACGATGAGCATCCGCGACAACCTTGATATCTCGGCCTATCTAGTACTCGGCCCCGAAAACACGCTGGGACGCCCCGTGGGCGATGTGGTGGCCCAGGCGCTCGACGCAGGCTTTACCTGCATCCAGGTGCGCTCCAAGGTGGCAAGCGCCCGCGAGATCATCGCACTGACCGGCGACGCCGCGCAGGCAATCGCACAGGCTGGCAAGACCGGTCAGGTCGCCCTGTTAATCGACGACCGCCTGGACTGCGTACTCGCCGCGCGCGAGCAGGGTATTGCTGTCGATGGCGTGCATGTAGGCCAGAGCGATATTCCCGTCGAGGTCTGCCGCAAACTTTTGGGCCCCGATGCCATCGTGGGCCTTTCGGCCCGTTGCGAGGAGATGCTCGAGTACGTCAAGACCGCCGACATGAGCCTGGTCGACTACCTGGGCATCGGCCCGCTCCACGAGACCGAGACCAAGCGCGACTGCGGACGCGCAGCCGATGGCTCTATCATCACCAAGAGCTTTGAGGACCTGGCCGCGCTCCATGCGGCAAGCCCCGTGCCCATCGTGGTGGGCGGCGGCGTCAAGACGGCCGACCTTCCGCAGCTCAAGGCTACCGGCGTCGACGGCTTCTTTGTGGTGAGTGCCGTCTGCAGCGCCGATGACCCCTACGCCGCGGCCAAGGAGCTCGTAGACACCTGGCAGCAGGCATAGGCATAAGCCGAGCAGTTGCTCCGCGGCCCCATAACTTCAGCAATGGAAAGCGCATCCCAGTTTGGACGTCCATTCTGGGATGCGCTTTCCGCTGAGCACGCGGCAGTTTGCCCTACTCTGCCAGATATGCCTCCAGTGCCGGCAAGGTCGCCTCCGCATCGCGGCGACCAATCTGGTAGATGCGTTCAAGTTCATCGGGCTCGCGACACAGCGACGGCACCTTCACCGATTCGCTCGGACGCACCACAAAGATATCGCCGGCGGCCTCACGACGTGCCAGGTCATCGAGCGTGGTATTGTAAACCTCATGCCGGTGCTCAAGCGCTGCGACAAACTCCGGGTAGTGACGGAACACGCGACGCAGCATGGGCATCACGCTGTTGGGCTGCTTCACAAAGCCCGCCGGCTGCGTGAGTACCACGATATTGCGGTCATACCCCTGTGAAAACAACCAAGCGCTGGGAATGGAATCGGCCACGCCACCATCCAGATACTTATGCCCGTCAATAGCAACGGGACGCGTCGCCACAGGAATCGCCGACGATGCCCGGATCCACTCGATATCCCTCTCGTCGCCATAGGGCAGGTCGTGGTAGACGGCCTTGCCCGTCTCGATATCAGTACACACGCACGTAAACCGCATGGGACAGGCGCGATACGCCTCCAAGTCAATGGGATCGCGCTCGATAGGCACCTCGTGATAGGCAAAATCGGCATTGAACATGTCGCCGGTCCGCAGCCAGCTTGCTACACCCGCATAGCGCTTGTCGGCACAATAGGCCTTGTTGTAGCGAATGGCACGTCCGATCTGCCGCGATTTAAAGTTGTAGCCAAACGCCGCCCCCGCCGAGACACCCACCATATGGTCGCAGGTCAAACCGTGCTCCATCCAACCGTCGAGCACGCCCGCCGTATACATACCGCGGTAGCCGCCTCCCTCGAGCGCGAGCCCCACCGTGCGCGTCGTATCCGGCTGTGCCATGCGACCATCTCCGTTCCTGCGTTTAAAACCGGAACAAGTATACCCGTCAACATATATCGTCTCAGTCGCATTTTCATCGAACATCGCATCGTCGCGCTACCGCCTGTCGAATAATAGCCGTCCACAGCATGTGCACCCATATCCCCGCACTCGAGGAAAGCGGCTTTATGGTGACGCTCGACAAGCACATTTGGCAGATTGCGCCCGTCGACGGCGATCAAGGCCGCAGCACGCAAATCATTTCATCGATGCTCGAAATGGCGCAGTCGCTCCATCTGCCCGTCGTGGTCGAAGGCGTCGAGACAAATGAGCAGGCGAACATGCTACGACAAATGGGCGCCCGCTACGCTCAGGGCTTCCTCTACTACCGCCCCATGCAGGCGAAGGATTTTGAGGCATTGCTCGATGGCGGCAATAACAACTGATACGCTCGCGCGCAAAACGCCACCGTCGAAGGGGATATTTGTCTCCATTAGCTAACTTATATCCCCAATTCAAACCGAATTGGGGATATGATACAAACCGTTGTTCCGCCCAAGGAGGTTATCCATCATGAACGAGTCGTATCGCCTGGGCGAGCAATCGATTATTGCCTATCTTCAGCGACTTGCGAACGGCGTCTCGACCGCCGAACTCGATGTTGCCGCGCTGCCTGCTGGGCTACGCGCCGTTGGCGAGCAACTGCAAAAGACGCATGCCATCCTGCAACAAGAGCGCCAGCTGCTTGAGCGCAACGCCTATATCGATCCGCTCACCAACTTGGGCAACCGCAACGGATTCGACCGTCACGTCGAGCAACTCTGGCACAAAGGCGACCCCTTCACCTGCGCCTATATTGACATCGACCATCTCAAACATTGCAATGATAGGTTTGGCCACGCCGAAGGCAATCGCTATATTCTGGGCATCTGCCGCACGCTCTCCGAAACCATGGAGCACGATGAAATGCTGTTCCGTATCGGTGGAGACGAGTTTGTGCTCATCTCGCCCTCCGCAAACGAGACTGAACTCGAGCAGCGCTTGGAGCAGGTACGTGCCGGGCTGATCGAGGCGAGCTCAGGCGGCAAGGCGCCCATGATCGGCAGCTTTAGCTTTGGCTGCTCGCGCGTCGATCCACCTGCCGGCGACACACGCCGCCAGATGACGATGGATGCCGATCGCAAGATGTATCGCTATAAGCTTATGCATCGTGTGCAGCAGCCGAAAGACAATGACGCGCCGCAACGCCCAATCGTCGATCAGCTTCCCTGCAACGACCGGGTGTTCCAAGCGATCTCCATGAGCTCCGAGACGCGCTATCCGTTCATCCTTAACCTCGATACGGGCGAATCGCAATGGTCGGTTAACGCCGTGCGCGATTTTGACCTGCCCTCCCAGCACCCTTTTAACTCACTCGACATGTGGCTCGCCCGCGTTCATCCCGAGGACCGCGACAACGTACGCGCCGAGCTCGACATGGTGATAAACAGCACGTGGCACTTCCACTACATGCAGTATCGCGTAATGGACGCCACCGGAAAATACGTGCTTTGCGACTGCACGGGCTACCGCTTAGACGGCACCGATACCGAGCCCAGCATGTATGTGGGCATTATCGTCAACCGAAGCCTAGCGGATACGACCGACTCGGTAACGGGCCTGGGCGATGTCCACGCACTTGTCAACGCTATTGGAGAGATGCGCCGCGTGCCGCGCGAGGCAGGCTTTATTGCCATTAAGGTCGACGATATCGCCGAGGTCAATGCCCGCTTTGGATTCGATGCAGGCGACCGTGTGCTCGCCGAAAGCGCCGCCTGCCTCATGGATTGTTCGCGCGGCAAGGGCCGCCTGTTCCGCTCGACGGGGCCAACGTTCGTGGCACTCTTCGATGAGCTCGGCCCCGAGGCAATCGATGAGATCGCAGGCGACATCGAACGGTTCTTGGGTTCTCCCGTGCTCATCGGCTCGCTTGAATATCAGCCGCCCATTCGCTTGGCCACGCTCCATCTGGACGGCGTCGACCGTCAGCCCGTTTCGATTTTGAACGAGCTCAAAGCGTTGCTCAGGAAAGCCGTGCAGGTGCCAGGTACCAAACTGGATTAGCACCGCGCCCGCACTGCCTCCCCTCATCGTGCGATAATCCTCTGCAGAAGTCACCAACAGCAGAGGGAGTTTGTGATGAAGGTTCTTTTGGTCAATGGCAGCCCCAAGGCAAACGGCAACACCGCCCGCGCACTCGCCGAGGTCGCCGAGCAGCTCAATGCAGAAGGCATTGATACCGAGGTGTTTCAGCTGGGCGCCAAGCCCATTCGCGATTGCATCGGTTGTGGCCAGTGCGGCAAGCTTGGCGGTCGCTGCACCTTTGACGACGACGTGGTGAACGAGCTCATCGCTGCCGCCGAGCAGGCAGATGGCTTTGTCTTTGGCTCACCCGTCTATTATGCGCACCCCAGCGGACGCATCCTTTCGGCCCTCGATCGCGCCTTCTATGCAGGCGGGCATGCCTTTGAGCACAAACCCGGCGCCGCGGTCGCCGTCGCCCGTCGCGGCGGCACCTCGACCACCTTCGATGTGCTCAACAAGTACTTCACCATTAAGCAAATGCCCGTAGTTGCCTCCACCTACTGGAACAACGTGTTTGGCCGCGTGCCCGGCGACGCCGATGGGGATGCCGAGGGCCTTGCCACCATGCGAAACATCGGCAAAAACATGGCCTGGCTCCTGCGCTGTATCGAGGCAGGACAGGCCGCCGGCATCGAAGCCCCCGAAGCCGATCGCAAGCGCACCAACTTTATCAGGTAGAACGGCGGAACATACTATGAACGTGCAAATCTTCGGCACCAAAAAGTCGTTCGACACCAAGAAGGCCCAGCGCTATTTTAAGGAGCGCCGCATTAGGGTGCAGTTTATTGACCTTAAGGAAAAGGAGATGAGCAAGGGCGAGCTCACGAGCGTGATGCAGGCGGTCGGCGGCATCGACAAGTTGCTCAACCCCAAAGCCAAGGACGAGGAGAAACTCGCACTCATCCAGCACCTCACCCCTAGCCAGCGCTTCGACAAGCTGCTCGAGAACCAGCAGGTTCTAGCCGAGCCCATCGTGCGTAACGGCAAAAAGGCCACCGTCGGTTATTGCCCCGATGTATGGGGAGCCTGGGAGTAGCCTGTGTTATTTGCCGGCGCGTGGGTATAAGAGCAGGCGTTTGGCATATGATTCAACTGTAAGCCATGTCTAACAAAGGAGGGCACATGCCCAACAAACCCGTGAAGATCATCATGCTTACCGGATACCTCGGTGCCGGCAAGACCACGCTGCTCAACCACATCCTCGCTAACGACGGCGGCATCCGCGCCGCCGTGATCGTCAACGATATCGGCGAGATCAACGTCGACGCCAGCCTCATCGCCGACGGCGGCCTTTCCGAGACCGACGACCTCATCCCGCTCACCAACGGCTGCATCTGCTGCACGCTTTCGGACGACCTGGCCAACCAGCTGCAGGGCATCGCCGATTCGGGCAACTTCGATTACATCATCATCGAGGCCTCGGGCATTTGCGAGCCTATCCCCATCGCCTACACCATCTCGAGCTTCTGCGACGAGGCCAAGGTGGGCGGCGAGCCCAAGCTTGCGCTCGACAACATCGTGGCTGTGGTCGATTGCGCCCGCATGTACGACGAGTTCAACGGCGGCCGCGACCTGCTGGCCGAGGATATCGACGAGGACGACATCGAGAGCCTGCTCATCCAGCAGATTGAATTCTGCTCCACGCTCATCCTCAACAAGACCGATACCGTAACGCCCGAGCAGATCGCCGAGCTCAAGGCCATCGTGCGCAGTCTGCAGAAGGACGCCGTGATTGTCGAGGCCCAAAACGGCGAGGTTCCCATGGAGGAGCTGCTCGACACCGACCGCTTCGACTTTATGCGCGCCTACAACTCCGCCGCTTGGATCGAGGCCATGGAGCATCCCGAAGAGCACGACGACCCCGAGGTGCTCGAGTACGACATCGAGACCTTTGTGTACTCGCGCCGCAAGCCGTTTGACCTGCAGAAGTTCACCGATTTTGTTGAGCAGGAGTGGCCCGACGAGGTCATCCGCGTCAAGGGTCCGCTGTGGCAGGCCAGCAATCCGGACATGTGCTACATGTTTGAGCAGGCCGGCCACCAGATGCGCCTGATGGAGAACGGCCTGTTTGTCGACTCGGCGCCCGAGGGCGAGAAGCAGAAGATCATCGACGAGAACCCCGAGATCATGCAAATTTGGGACGACGAGACGGGCGATCGCATGACGAGTCTGTGCATCATCGGCCGTCACATGGACAAAGATGCGCTCATCGCCTCCCTCGATGCCTGCCTGACCGACTGGCACCGCGCCTAGGTTTATCCAAGCGGGCATTTTTCCGCCCACGTAACCGCCTAACCACCACGAAGGTACCCTTCGTGGTGGTTTTTCGTTCTGAGCCAAGGAGATTCATGTTCAATATCGTGCTGTATGCACCCGAGATTCCGGCCAATACGGGCAATATCGGCCGTACCTGCGTGGTCACCGGCGCCCATCTGCATCTGGTGGAGCCACTGGGCTTTTCGCTCGATGGCAAGACGGTACGTCGCGCCGGTCTGGGCTACTGGCAAAACTTGGACGTGACGACCTATGCCGGCTGGGAGGATTTCCTTGCGCGCAACGGCCTCTCCCCCGCCGACGAGCGCCTGCATCTGCTGACCAAAAAGGCGCGCCGAACCTATGCGCAGAGTACCTACCGCGATGGCGACTACCTGGTCTTTGGCAGCGAGAGCTCGGGTATTCCCGAGGAGCTGCTCGCCGCGGCGCCCGAGCGCTGCGAGCGCATCCCCTTGCTGCGCGATTGCGACTCACTCGACAACGCCGAGGCCTGGGAAGCCCACGAGGAATCGCTCGGGCATACCGAGGACGACCACGAAGCCATCCTTCGGCAGGATATCTGCGGCAACTTCGTCAATCCGGACGACTACCGCATCAGCGCACTCAACCTCTCCAACAGCGCCGCCATCGCCCTGTACGAAGCACTGCGCCAGACAGGCTTTCCGGGAATGTGACAAAGGGGCAGTCCCTTTGTCACATTCGGTTATAGGTAGCGGCCGGTGATGCTTGCGGAGCAGGCCGCGATGTCGCCCGGCGTACCGGCGCAGACGATTTGCCCGCCGGCGTCGCCACCGCCCGGGCCCATGTCGATCACGTAATCGGCGTTACGGATAAGGTCGAGATCGTGTTCGATCACGATAACCGTGGCGCCTTTGGCAACAAGGCCGTCGAACACACTCAGCAACACCTGAACATCGAGCGGATGTAGTCCGATCGTGGGCTCGTCAAACACAAACACGGCATCATCCTGCACGCGACCCATCTCGCTCGCAAGCTTAAGACGCTGAGCCTCGCCGCCCGAAAGCGCCGGCGTGGGCTCACCGAGCGTGAGATAGCCCAAGCCCAAGTCGTGCAAGGTCTGCAAGCGCGTCTGAACTTTCTTGAGCCCCACCGTGGCGTCGATGGCCTCGTCCACACTCATGTCCATGAGCTGCGGCAACGTAAGCAGACTCCCGTCCTTGCCCTCGCGATGGATATGCGAAGCCGCGTCTGCATAACGTGAGCCGTGACATGCCGGGCAGACGATTTCGACATCGGGCAAAAACTGCACGTCGAGCGATATCGAGCCCGTGCCATCACACGTAGGGCAGCGCAAGGCGCCGGTATTGTAGCTAAAGGCACCCGCCTTGTAGCCGGCTGCCTTGGCCTCGGGCGTACGGGCGAAGGCGCGGCGCAGCTCATCATGGATGTCGGCATAGGTTGCCACCGTCGAGCGCACGTTGGCACCGATGGGCGTGGCGTCAATCAGGTTGGCACGCGCAATGCCCTCGGCATCGACCCAGCGCACATGGCTTGGCAGGCGCTCGCCAGCTGCCTGGGCCTTAAGCGCCGGGATGAGCGTCTCGAGCACCAACGTCGTCTTGCCCGAACCCGAAACGCCCGTCACCGCGACAAGACGGCCGCGCGGGATATCGACTTCGAGCGGCTTGACGGTATGGATGGCATCGGTTGCCATGCGAATATGTCCCTGGTCGAACATTTCGTCGTCAGTCACCTGCGGACGCATGCGCTTGGACTCTGCGCGCAAAAACGGGGCGATGCGGCTGCCCTGCGATTGTTCGACCTCGTCCACCGTGCCAGCGGCAATCACATTACCGCCGCCTGCTCCGGCAACGGGCCCCATCTCGACCAGATAGTCGGCTTCCGCCAGTACGCGTGTATCGTGGTCGACAACAACCACGGTGTTGCCGTCGCCTACCAGGTCGCGCATAACGCCAACCAGGCCGTCGACATTGGCAGGATGCAAGCCGATCGAGGGCTCATCCAACACATAAAGCACGCCCGTCGATCGGTTGCGCACCACGCGGGCGAGCTGCACACGCTGGCGCTCACCCGTGGAGAGCGTGGCACCGGCGCGATCGAGCGAAAGATAATCGAGGCCCAGATCGACCAGACGACGGGCCGTGCTCAAAAACGAATCGCAGATATCCGTCGCCATGGGCTGCATCTCGGCCGGCAAGGATGCGGGCACCCCGCGCACCCACTCAATCGCCTCACCCAGTGTCATGGCCGCGGCCTGCGCCAGATTGATACCGCGCACCTGGGGCTGGCGCGCAGTCTCGGAGAGACGCGTGCCGCCGCATTCACGGCATGGCCCCTCGCGTAAAAAGCGCGCAACGCGCTTGAGGCCCTTGTCGTCCTTAACCTTGGCGAGCGCATTCTCGACGGTATAGACGGCGTTGTAATAGGTAAAGTCGAGCGGCGTGGCGCCCTCGCCGTTTTTGGGGACGTAGAGAATATGCTTCTTAACCGCCGGACCATGGAACACGATGTCGCGCTCTTGAGGCGTGAGCTGGTTAAACGGTACGTCGGTGCGCACGCCCATCTCGCCTGCCACCTGCTTCATCAAATCCCACATGAGCGTGCCCCAAGGAAGCACCGCGCCCTCGTTGATAGTCTTTGACTCGTCGGGCACCAGACTCGCCTCGTCCACTTCGCGCATGACACCGGTGCCGCCGCAGGTAGGACACGCACCGCCGCTATTGAAAGCCAAATCCTCGGCACTCGGCGCGTAGAACTCGCGGCCGCATATCGGACACGTGAGCGACAGGCCCGCAGCCACGTTAAGGCTCGGCTCCACGCGCGCCCCGCAGTGCGGGCACACGTGATGGGCGCAGCGGCTAAAGAGCAGACGCAGGCTGTTGTTGAGCTCGGTCATGGTGCCAAAAGTGGAACGCACGCCCGGCACGCTGGGGCGCTGATGCAATGCGAGCGCCGCTGGCACGTGCAGCACCTCGTCCACCTGGGCGTGCTCGGCCTGCGTCAGACGACGGCGGGTATAGGTGCTGAGCGCCTCCAGGTAACGGCGCGAGCCCTCGGCATAAAGAACTCCCAGCGCCAGCGAACTCTTGCCCGAACCCGACACGCCGGCAATACCCACCAGCTTTCCCAGCGGAATATCGATATCGATATCCTTAAGGTTATGGACACGTGCGCCACGTACCTCGATAGCCTGCGGGCTCATCCTCTGTTCCGTCACCTTTATCACCCTACTCGTGCCATAAAATGCGGTCGCGGATATACTCGCCCAGCATGGGCACGGTAAACCGGACGAGACCGTATCCGGCAGCCTCGATGACGCGCTCGCGAATCAGGCTTGCGCGATATTTGCTCGCCCAGCTCTGAGTGCGATCGCAGCGCTCAATGATGTCCGCCATTCGCGTCGGTTTACCCTCGTCAACCGCCATGGCCTCGATAAAAAGGCGCTGTGGACTGCGCAGCCCGTAATACAGGGGCGCGTCAACCGCTTCGTAGAACTCGGAGGCGGCATCCGCATGGCCATCCTCGACATCGCGCCTTTCGATGACCTGCGAGCCACGCCGGACAGCAGAGCGCCACATATAATAGCCCACCAGCTGAACCATATAGGGATGCCCTATGCTCTTGCGTGCCGCAAGGTCCGCCGTCTCCGCGTCAACGTAAAGACCGGCGTCTTTGACCGTCTGGATATATGAATCACGCACCTTGGGCAAAGAGATCGCCCCCAGCGTACGCTGCTGGGCACGGCGCAAAAACGTCACGCTCGGCTCTTCGAGCAAATCATCAACCATACTGGGCAAGCCGGCAAATACCAGCGCAAGACCGCGCTGGTCGCTATCAGGCAAGCCCGTGGCATCTTGATCTCCGAGCACTTGCTGATAGAGAACGGCCAGCGCCGCCAGTTCCTCGATAGACGCAGATTGTGCCTCGTCAATCGCAAACAGTATGCCCTTGCCTGGACCGAGCTTCTTAAGGCGCTCGTTGACCAGCCCTCGCAACGTCTCGCCCTTTGCCCGCGCCGTCTCGACCGACATCCGGCCAAACGACGGACCGAGTTCCATTGACGTCACAACGGGTTTATTCGAGCGAAGCGCATCGGCCAAGCGGTCGCATAAGCCAAGCGAAGCGGAATCGGAGACAACCACCCATCCGCGCTTACTAGCCAAACGCTGTAGCTCCCGCAAGAGAACTGTTTTGCCACAGCCGCGGTTTCCCGTAATGAGCATGAGCCTACCCGGCGCTCCGGCGCCGTTATCGAGCCCTTCCTCAAAATCTTCGATGACCGACTCGCGACCGATGAGTATCGGGGGCCGCTTGCCAGCCGTGGGCTTAAAGGGATTTTGATTCATGTCGGCCTCCTCGGATTGGCAAACCCTGGTAATAGTTATACCAACTTATACCGAGTTATACCAATAGCATGTGAAAAAGGAATTGTCCCTTTGTCACATGTGGCCGAAAAACTCTGCGTCTGCCGCTCGCCAAGGGCGGAAGGTGGTGGGATCGACCTTTACGTGGGCTGCCTCGGGGACGTCGTACCATTTGACCGTGTAACCAGCGCCGTGAGAGCAAAAGACCGAATCGGGCGTGTTGGGCAGATCGGCCTCGGGCTCATAGGCGGCCGTCTCGATTACGCGCTCGGCATCATGGCAAGCCGCATAACCGGCGAACTCCAGGTACAGATGACCACGACCGCTCGTGTAGGCAGCCACCTCCAGCGCGTAATCCTGCACCTCGGATGCCGGCACGCGACCCACAAGCTTCGCCCGGTCTCCCGCCATCGTCGGCGGCTCGTACTCGGCACCCATGCGCGTGGCATCCGAGAGCGCCCGGCCCACGCACTCCCCCGGTACCTCGAGCTCAAAGCGATACCACGGCTCCAGCAGCACCGCCGCGCCGACCTCACGCGCCTGCATGAGGCCCTGGCGAATCGCGCGATACGTTGCCTGACGAAAATCACCGCCCTCGGTGTGCTTGGCATGCGCGCGGCCGCCCGTGAGCGTAATGCGAACATCGGTGATGGGCGAGCCGGTCAGCACGCCCAGGTGGTCGCGCTCCATGGCGTTGGTGAGTGCCAAACGCTGCCAGTTAAGATCGAGCTCGTCGGTCGAGGTCACGGTACCAAACTGCACGCCCGAACCCGCTGGCAACGGCTCCAGACGCAGATGCACCTCGGCATAGTGGCGCAGTGGCTCAAAGTGGCCCACGCCCTCGACCGGCTGCGAAATGGCCTCCTTATAGAGGATGCCGCCAGACTCAAACGCAACCGCAAGGCTAAAACGATCGGCCAGCACGCGCTGCACGACCTCGAGCTGCACCGCTCCCATGAGCTGCAGATGTATTTGTTCAAGATGCGTGTTCCAGCTTACGCCGAGCATGGGATCCTCGTCCGCCAACTCAGTCAGCGCTTTGAACACCGCGTGGACATCGTGTTCGCCCGGAAGCACCGTATAGGTGAGGACCGGCGCAATGACGGGCGCATCGCCCGCGGGCTCCGCGCCCAGGGCGTCCCCCGGGCGAACGTGCGCAAGACCCGTCACGGCACAAATACCGCCAGCAGCAACTTCTTGGGCAAGCTCATACTTTTCGCCGTTATAGATGCGTACCTGATCGACCTTCTGCTCCCATGCCTCGGCGCCGGAACGTCCGTTAATCAGCTGTTTGGCATGCAGCGTGCCTCCGGTCACTTTAACCCATGCCAAGCGCTCGCCGCGATCCCCGCGGCTCACGCGGTAGACGCGCGCGGCAAACTCCGGGTGCCATGCCTGTTCACGCATCAGCGCGCATATACCATCCAGCAGCTCGTCCACACCTTGGTCCTTGAGCGCCGAGCCGGCAAAGCAGGGAAAGAGCTTGCGCTCGGCAACCATACGCGACAGCGTTGCGACGGAAAGCTCACCCGCTTCAAGAAACTCCTCGAGCGCCGCCTCGTCCAACGCAGCGGCGTCCTCCTGAACGGCACCGCCCGCCAACAGTTCGTTGGCATCCAGGCAACCTTCGGAAAGACGCTGCCCAAGCTGCGCCAGCAAAACATCGCGGCCGGGATTCTCCAAATCAATTTTGTTGATATAGATGAATGTCGGAATGTCATAGCGCGCAAGCAGGCGCCACAGGGTTTCGGTGTGCCCTTGCACGCCATCGTTGGCACCCACAACCAAAATCGCGTAGTCGAGCGCGCGCAATGTGCGCTCCGCCTCGGCAGAAAAATCGACATGCCCCGGTGCATCCACGAGCATGACGTGGGTATCGCCATGGTCGAGCACGGCCTGCGACGAGAAAATCGTGATGCCACGCTCGCGCTCAATCTCGTTCGTATCCAGATGCGAATCGCCATCGTCCACGCGGCCGCGCTTGCGAATGCGACCCGCGTTGAACAGCATGGCCTCGGCCAACGTGGTCTTGCCGGCATCGACATGCGCCAAGATTCCAACGACCGCTTGCTTCGACATGACTCTCCTCTTATATACAAGCCCATCGTACGCGGCAACGGGCATCCTCGTTCCACACTGGATGATACAATTTACGAGCCGGCGGGCGAAGCGGGCCCTATCCCCCGACCGAGCTCATCGCCCCGCGTTGCCGCGCGACGATTTTCGTAGGTTCGCGCCTTGCGAAAGCCGGCTTGCAAAACAGTGCAGCGAACGAAAATGGCCCCACCCGGAGCCATTTTCGTTCGCGCGAATTGTTGAAACGCGTCCCTGCTCTTACGCCTCGCGCAGCCAGTCAAACGCAACACGCGGCGTGCCGTCTGACACATACACGACGCCGGCGCGCTCAAACCCTGCCTTAATACTCGCGCCCTGCATGGGCAGGTTGTCCTGATGCGTGTCGATACGCAGGTGGTCGGCGCGCTCCTTGGCAAAGGCAAACATCGCAGCCGCGATACCGTGCGCGGTGCCATCGGACGCCACACGGTGCAGCACGGCGTACGGAGTGTCGCTACGCCATTGACCGTCCTCAATTACGTCATAGCACTCGTCCGGGCCCGGCAAAAAGGCGAACGTCGCCACCACGCGGTCGTCGACTTCGCACACATAGCTGCCACCAGCGGCGATATCGGCAGCCAGTTGCTCGGCAGAAGGCGTGCCCTCGGGCCACTGCGTGGCGTTGCCATGTGCGCGCATAAAGGCGCGGGCCGCGTCATAGATAGCCATGACGGCGGGAATGTCGGTATCGAGGGTTTTTCTGATCATCACGCGGCGACCTCACGTTTATTGGTATCACTTTGATTGGGCAATGATACCAGCGTTTGGAGAGGGGCACGAAGCAGATGGGAAGCAAAAAGCGAGCCGCCTGGTCAAAAGCAAAAAGCGAGTTTTTGAGCACTGCCACCGGCGGCGATATGAGCGACCTGTTTGCACGCGAGGACGAGCGCCGCGACGCCTTGGACGCCGAGCGCGATGAGGCCTGGCGCTACAAGTCGTGCGAGCGCAAAAACCGTTACGACACGCGCGCCGAGGCCGAGGCAGTTATGGCCGACTGCGAAAGCCGCGGACGGCGCGGTTTGGCCTGCTACAAATGTGAATACTGCGGCGGCTGGCACCTGACGTCGCACCCTTGGAAATAGGCACCGCATCGGCACGGCACCGACGGAGCGTCAACCATCGCACGCAAGCTACGGGCGCGGCGGCACCAAGACATCGTAACGAACGGCCTTGCCCGCAAGTTGATAGCTCGGCTTAACGCCGGCAAGCAGCGGCCCCTTCACCGGCCGCTTGATAACGACCTTGCGCGGGTGTACCGCAAGCGCGGCTTCGACCAGCGCCTCCTCATCGGCGCATGGCTGTTCCAAATGGTGCAGGAGTTGGAACTTCTTTTTGACCGCCGCACTTTTGGTGCGCTCGGGAAACATGGGGTCCAGGTACACCGCATCGGGAGCGGCAAGCTCGCCCCGCCCGATCAACTCAGCTGTATGGCGAAGACCGGCAATGCTGTCCTCGCCCGCATGAAGGCGCATGCGAGCCACGGCAGCCGCAAGCGCCGGATCATCTGCCGCGCGATCCAGGGCATCCTTGAGGAGCGCCGCGATCACGCAATCCTGCTCATACAGATCGACGGTAAAGCCCGCAGCCGCCAACAGCAGCGAATCCTCGCCAAAGCCCGCCGTGGCGTCAATCGCCCATGGTTGCTCGATGCCTTTTGTGCGCGCAGCCTTCACCAGTAGCTCTTGCTGCAGACGGCCCTGTTTAAGCCGCGGAAGCATGCGGGTAAAATCGGCACGCAGCTCCATCGTGCCGTCGGTGAGTGTGAGGCCCTCGGACTTCCCGATCAGCTCAAGCCCCGCGGCCCGAGCAACAGAAAAGGGATCGACGACGCCCATGGGTACTCCTTAACAAGCAAAACGAATACGTGAGCGCCGTTTGTGTCGGCACCCCACCGCCCGCTATTGTCCCACATGCGTCATGGCCCACAGCATCCCAATGCAAAGCACTGCCATCAATCCCGTGCACACGGCAGCGATCACGGAATCACTCATGCGCCTTCCCAACGAACGCGGCTCACGCACTTGCCCTGCTCCGTACATCATGGCTCCTCCTTGAGACCAACTCCTTATTACGACCTCATCATCTCAGCGCCGCACATGAGCTGCCATCGATTTGGCTTACGTCCAGCTTTCCTTTTTGAAAGGTTGGGTTGGGCTGAGCGAGCTCAAAGCGCTTTCAGGCGCATGCATCGCCGCGTTGAACTACAATGTGCTTCACGATATGTGCCGCAACCTGGGTGCGACAGATTCTCCGCGCCCGCATCGAAAGGACCAGCTATGAGCGCCGCTCGCAAGACACTCAAAATCCTTGCCCTCGTCTACTTTGTTTTGGGCATCGCCAGCCTCGTCATCGCCGGCGTCGGTATCGCCAGTGGCAACCTCGATTCCACGTACGGGTCGAACGCCATGCTCGCCGCGATCGTGCTTGTCGCCAAGGGCATTGTCGATCTTGCCGCAGGTGTTGCGGGCATCAAGGGCGCCAACAAGCCTTCGCAGGTGGATGGCGCGTTTAAGCTCGGCATCGTTGCCGCAATCGCCACGATTGTGCAGGCCGTGCTCACGCTTCCCGCGCTCGGCGGCAGCTCCGTCAATATCGTCGCCTTTGTCATCGTGGTGTACGACCTGTTCTTTGTTCAGCAGGCGCACGCCGTTAAGGCCGAGAACAAGGACCGCCTGTAAGCGCTCGCTTCTCGTAACCTCTGCAGCCAAGCAACTAAAAAGGGCCGATCGCGCATCTCCGCGGTCGGCCCTTTACGTTTGCCCACATAAAACCTACCAAAATAAACCTGTCCCTTATTGGTAGGTTAGCTGTGGCGGTACTCGGCGATGATGAAGTCGATGTCGGTTTGAAGGGTATCGAGGTTTGCCAGGCGCTCTTTGTCGGCAGGGCGCGTGCGGTAGTAGTACGGCGTCATCTGGAACACCGCCTCGATGTCTGCCTGGGTCTGGAGCGTAATGATCGCAGACACCCGCTGCGTTCCGACCAACTCGAGCTCGGTGGTCTTCGGCAGCTTCTCATCGTTAAGGTACGGCGTGTCGTAGAGCACCTCCTTGAGCCCAAACAGATGACGGGCGCCCGGCACCACGGTGTAGAGCGAGCCTTCGGGCGCCAGCACGCGGGCAAACTCGCGCTCGTTAAAGGGAGCAAAGAGCTCGGTCACCATATCGAAGGCGCCATCGGCCACGGGGATGTCCTTCATGTTGGCCACGAAGTAGGTCGCATCGCCGCGCTTGGCAGCCAGGCGTACCATCTCCTTGCCCAGGTCGAAACCGTAGGCATCCACGCCCGGCACCGCGCCCATGGCGCTGGTGTAATAGCCCTCGCCGCAGCAAATATCGAGCAGCGTCATGGGTCCGTTCGCAGACGCGGCGCGCCCAGACACCCGTTCGCGCGCCAGCTCAACCATCGCATCGCGCAACGGCGCATAGTAACCGCGGTTCAGAAAGTCACGACGGCTGCGTGCCTGCGACTTGGGATCGCCCATGGAGTCGCCGCTCTTGGACGAGCGCAACAGATATAGATAGCCCTCGCGAGCACGGTCAAACCGGTGTCCGCCCGCGCATGCGGCCCCGCGCTCGTCGTCCACCAACGGCTCATGGCAAACGGGACACAACAACATGGCAACTCCTTAGCGCGAACAACACAACGCCCACCATTGTCGCACGCCTTCCCCAATGACTAGTCGATTAGGAGTATCATCGTCTGCGCAAATGAGCACGAAAAAGCATATTAGAGATTGAGAGCGTATGGCTGACACCGTATCTAAGCACATTGACATGACCACCGGCTCGCTGTGGCGTAACATTCCCCTGTTCGCCTTCCCCGTGGCCGCCACGAGCATCTTGGAGCAGCTGTCGAACCTCATCGCCACGGTCATCATCGGTAATTTCTCGGGCGACCAGGGAACCCTCGCCATGGCGGCGGTCGGCTCCAATGTTCCGCTTACCAGTCTTATGCTCAACCTGTTTATTGGCATGTCGCTTGGCTCCAACGTGGTCATCGCCAACGCTATCGGCCGCAACGATCAGAACATGGTCAAACGCGCCGTCCATACCTCGATTTTAATGGCACTCGTGGGCTTTGTCGTCATCGCACTGGGCGAGATCTTTGCCGAGCCCATGCTCGCCGCGCTCAACGTTCCCGCCGAGACCATGCCGCTCGCCTCACTCTATCTGCGCGTCTTTTTGCTCAGCATGCCCTCAATCTTGCTTTACAACTTTGAAGCCGCAATCTTCCGCTCCGTCGGCATCACCCGCATGCCGCTACAGGCGCTTGCCGTGTCCACCGTCCTCAACATTGGCCTGGACCTCATCTTTGTCCCCGTACTCCACTGGGGCGTCGCGGGCGTCGCTATCGCCACCGCCATCGCTTACACCGTCAGCGCCGCTACGCTCTTTATCCGCCTACTCAAGACCGACTCCGTCGTCCGCGTCACCCCGCGCGACCTGGCTATCGACCCCGTCGCCCTCAAGCGCATCGTCAAGATCGGCCTGCCCGCCGGCATCCAAAGCGCCGTCTTTGCCGTCGCCAACATCATCATCCAGTCTGCCATCAACAGCCTGGGCACCGAGGTCATGGCGGCCTCGAGCGCCGCTATGAGCCTGGAGTACGTGTGCTACAACCTGCTCAACAGCTTTAGCCAGGCTTGCACCACCTTTGTGGGACAAAACCACGGTGCCCGCCAGATCGACCGCTGCACCAAAACGCTCAAGGTCTGCCTGGTCGAAGGCGGTATCGTCGCGCTCACCACAATTATCGTTATTGTCGGCCTGGGGCGTGAGATCTTGTCGCTGTTCAACAGCGACCCCAACATCGTCTCGATCGGCTATATCCGCGTGTGTTCGATCTTCCCGGCGTACGCCTTTAGCATGTTCTACGAAAACATGTCAGGCTACCTGCGCGGCTTTGGTATCTCGCTCACACCCGCCCTCATCACCATGATCTGCGTCTGCGGCATCCGCTTCTATTGGGTGTTCTGCGTGTTCCCGCACTTCCGCACCTTTGCGAACATCATGATGGTCTACCCCATCAGCCTGGGCACCACGGCGTTCTTTATGGTCGTAGCGGTACTACTTTGCCACCCGGCACGCACCTATCGCGCAACCCAAGCCAAAGCGACAGCCCGCTAAACACTGCACTCAACGCCACGCCAGTCATTAATTGACAATATGTGAGCTCATATAGTCGATAAAGCGCCTCGTGGCGATAGGCATGGTGTCCCAGCTGCGCCAGGCCGCCACTACGTCGCGCGAGGGGGCGTGCACGATGGGACGTACGCGAATATCGGCACGCATGCCCTCCACAGTACGACGGTAGAGCATACTCACGCCTAGGCCCTCCTCCACCATCGCCATGATGGTGTAGTCGTCGGTGACCTCGCTCGTCACGTGCGGCGACAGGCCATGCGCCGCGAATGCATCGAGCACCAGACTCTGTTCGCCCTCATCCAGCAGCACAAACGGCTCGGACGCCAGGTCGGCGAGCGTCACCTTTTCCTTTGCCGCCAGCGGATGCGCGGCCGGCAACCATGCTACCAACTCGTCGTGATAGACCACGCGCTTCTCGAGTCCCGCGGTAAAACCGCGTGCCGTAAAGCAAAAATCAACCACGCCATCGTGCACCCACTGGGCGTTGCGCGTGTAATCGCCCTGCTTAAGGGTAAAGTGTACCCCCGGGTGCAGGGCCCCAAAGTCGCGGATCACGCGCGGCAACACGGTTCGACTCACGTTGGTAAACGTCGCGATACGAATATCGGTCGACGAAAGCCCCAGCAGCTCCTGGCGCTTGCCCTCGAGCTCAGCCTCGGCAGTCACAATCTGTCGCAAATACGGCAGGTACTGCTTGCCGTCGCGCGTAAGCGAAACGCCCTGCTTTCCGCGCTCGATAAGCGTGGTACCCAGTTCGCGCTCGAGCGCCTTGACGGCCTGGCTCACCGCACTTTGCGTATAGCCCAGCTCGTCGGCCGCACGTTTCAGGCTGCCGCAATCGACCACCATACAAACAATCTGATACCGCGATGCCATCGTGCCTCCACATCAATGCAGCCGTAAAACGTTTTGCCAGGGCTTTTTCTGCCTACATTAGTATTTCTTAATCATACTGAAGATACATTCGCTTTACTACATCCATATCTGGGAGCAGAATCCTTTTTGCGAAACCGTTCTGTAACAAAAGGAGTCCCATGGATCGCAAAAAAGCAATCGCGCTCTCATTTTCCGTTCCCGTCGCATGGGGCTTTTCGTATCCCCTCATGAAGATCGGCATGGACAGCATGAACGCCACGAGCATCGTTGCGCTGCGTTGCATTATCGCCTTTGTGGTCTGCCTGCTGCTCTTCCACAAGCGCGCGTTACACATCAACCGCGACCTTATGGTCCGCGCCGCCATCATCGGCGCCATTATGGCAACCGAGCTCACCTGCATGTGCCTGGGCTCCAGCCTCACCTCCGCCTCCACTGCCGGCTTTTTGCAGAGCCTGACGGTCGTGATCGTGCCGTTTGCCAACGCCGCCCTGCTGCGCCGCGCCCCCGAGCGCAAAGTGCTCGTCGGCACCGCCATCGTCACCTGCGGTATGTTGCTGCTCTCGGGCGCCGACTTCACCAGCCTGAACCCGGGCGCGCTCATCATGCTGCTCTCCGCCTTTGTCTACGCCGGACACATCATTGTCGCCAAGCGGTTTGTCGAAGAAGTCGATCCGCTGTCCCTGGGCGTTTGGCAGCTGGGCTTTGGCGGCTTGTTCTCGGGCATCGCCGCATTCACCTCTGGCGGCTTCACGCTTCCCGGTACGCCCAGCGAGATCGTGGTCGTCATTGCGCTCGCACTCATCTGCTCTGCCTACGGCTTTATCACCCAAACGCTTGTGCAGCCCCACGTGCCCGCCGAGACCACTGGCTTCGCCTTCTCGCTCGAGCCGGTCTGCTCCGCCGTCTTTTCGTTCTTCTTGGTTGGCGAGGTCCTGAGCCCCATCGCCTTCTTTGGCGCCGCCCTCATCCTCACCGGCGTCATGGTGGCAACCGTCGAGCTTCCGCGCCTCCGCGCACATGGACAGGCTCGCATGACAGGAGCGCCCGAGCACGTCTCGTAGACCCCGCTCTTCATACAGCCGCGGCATAAAGGCAACCGGTGCGCCTTTACAATAGATACCGACAGAGCATCTGACGTAAAGGAGCGCCATGGACGCCGCGACCCGCGACCGCAACATAGCAACTTGGTTGGGCGATGCACCGCAGCCGGTACGTAACACTACGAACCAGCTGCTCGAGCGTATCGCCCTTTTGCGTGCCGAGCAGACTATCTACCCGGCACAAGACGACATCCTCAATGCCCTCGCCTACACGCCGGCCAACCAGGTCAAGGTTGTCATCTTGGGTCAAGACCCCTATCACGGACCCAACCAGGCCATGGGGCTGTCGTTCTCGGTCCCCGCGACGCAAACCAAGTTGCCGCCGAGTCTGCGCAACATTTACAAGGAACTCAAAGCCGATCTGAGTTGCCCCATTCCCGCCACGGGAGATCTAACGCCATGGGCACAACAGGGCGTCCTGCTCCTCAACACCACGCTCACTGTGCGCGAGCATGCCGCGAACTCGCACGCCAAACTGGGCTGGAGCACGCTCACCGACTACGTTATCGAACGCTGCTGTCAGCTGCCCCAACCGGTAGTCTTTTTGGCATGGGGCCGCTTTGCCCAGCAGATGGTCGAGGGCAAGCTCGCCGCGACCGGCGCGGGCAAGGCGACCGGCAAGTTCTGCCTGGCCTCCACGCACCCCTCGCCGCTTTCGGCCAACCGTGCCACGGTAGAACTCCCCGCCTTTATGGGGTCGCGTCCCTTCTCGGCAGCCAATCGGCTACTCGAACAGCACGGCTCGACCCCCGTCAACTGGACTTGCATCGGCTAAAAATCGATACATCAAAAACGCGCCCGACAGCTTTCCATCGGGCGCGTTTCCTATTCGGGCCAAATAAATTGCGTGCGGCCGGCCTCGCCGCCATCGATCAGCAGACTCTGCCCGGTCATAAACCGGTTGGTCACGCCCACAAAGTAGATCCACTCGGCGATCTCTTGGGCGGTGGCCCAGCGTTTAAGCGGCGTGAGCTCCATAATCTGGTTCCACAGGTGCTCGTCTTCCATCACGCAACGGTTGAGCGGCGTGATAACGCCGCCCGGGTCCACACTGTTGGCGATAGCCTGCGGTGCCAGACGGTTTGCAAGGTTCTTGGTGTAGGCGATAACGCCGCCCTTGCTGGCGGCATAGGCGGGAAACTCCGATCCCGTATGCCCGCTCGCCGACCCCACATTGACCACGGATTTGATAGCCGGCGCAGGCTTGGCGGCGAGCCCCTCCCCCACAAAGGCGTAGCGCTCGGTCACGTTGATGGTGCCACACAGGTTGCCGGCGATGTCGTCGGCCGAATCCTGCGTACCGGCAACGTTCACGATTACCTGAGGCTCAAGGTCGCTTGGAAACGAATCCGGCTCGCGGACATCAACGATCAGATGGCGGTAGCGCTCGTGTTCGATAGCCGGCGACAGCAAATCAAAGCCCACGACCTCGTGGCCCTCATCCAAAAAGCGCTGCACGCACGCGGCTCCGATACCGCCCGAAGCGCCCGTGATCAAAACCCGCATACTTGCTCCTTAGGCGGTTGCGTGGCGCTCGAGGTACTCGGAACCCACATTCTCGCGCTCCCAGCCGCGCACGACCTTGTAGCCCACGGGGCTCAGGAAGACCTCGCACAGCAGCTCGGCAACAGCGCCGGTCAGCGAGCACATGAGGACCTGCACCCAGGTCCAACCAAAGAACGTGTGGCTCACCACGATGGCGAAGACCAGGTTGTCGATAAACTGGCCAACACCCGTGGACACATAGGAACGGAAGGCAAAGCTCGCAAAGTTATTCTTTTTGAGCATACGGCCAAGCGACTGGTTGAGCGTGGAGTTAACCACGGCAGAAACGAGCATGGCAAGCGACGAGCCAAGCACCACGTACCAGGCGCCACCGATGGTGGCGTTAAGGGCAGTATTGACCTCGATCATACCCGTGTCGTAGTAAGCGCCCCACATGCCGGGCGTGAGCGAGCATGCCCAAAAGCACAGGCTCACGGCCAGGTTGACCAGCAGCGCGAGGATAGAGATTTTGATGGATGCCTTGGCGCCAAAGCGCTTGCAAATCATGTCCTGGCACAAAAACGAAACCCAGCTCACCACAAAGCCACAGTCGAGCGCCAGATACGGTAGGCTGATGAGTTCTTTGTTGGCCAGCAGGTTCATCATGATGACGCTCACGAAAAACAGCGAAACCGTTGCCGCGGGAATGCTCCGCAACAGGACCTTGTAGTCCTCCATGACCTTCTTGATCATTATGTACTCCTTTGGTTTTAGGTTTAACGAGCAGGATATCGGACCCGAACTGCTCGGACGCCCCGGTCTTGAGACGACGGTGGGTATGATAGCCGCTCACACGGCATCAGGCAAGCAAACGGCGCGGCAGCCCCGCAGGACCACCGCGCCGATGCGTTAAAAGGCTACGTTGCCAAACTCCGACAGGATAAGGTCGGGGTTGTGGTCGGTTGCCCAATCCACGTTCCACGGGCTCGTGAACAGCAGCAGCTTACCGCCGCGCATGTCCTCGACGCGCAGCGTGTCGCGCGTGAGCGAAAGAGCCGGGATATCGATGGTATCGGGGTCGTTCTGGATCCAGCGGATGTCCGTATAGGGCAGCGGCTGGCGACGAACCTCAACACGGTATTCGGCCTTAAGGCGGCGCTCGAGCACCTCAAACTGCAGCACGCCGACCACGCCCACGATGACGCTCTCCATGCCGGCACCCAGCTCGCGGAAGATCTGGATGGCGCCCTCCTGGGCAAGCTCCTCCATGCCCTTGACGAACTGCTTGCGCTTGAGCGTGTCGACCTGCGTAATGCGAGCGAACATCTCGGGGGCAAACGTCGGGATCTGCGGATACTGCACGTGGCGCTTGCCGGAGCACACAGTGTCGCCGATGCTAAAGATACCCGGATCGAACAGGCCCACGATATCGCCCGCGTACGCCTCGTCCACGATGGCGCGGTCATCGGCCATCATCGACGTGCCCGTGGCAAGCTTAAGCTTGCGGTTGCCCTGCACGTGGAAGGCGTCCATGCCGCGCTCGAACTTGCCCGAGCAAATGCGCACAAAGGCGATGCGATCGCGGTGGTTCTTATCCATGTTGGCCTGGATCTTAAACACAAAGCCGCTAAAGTCGTCGCGGCAGGGATCGACCGGTTCGCTGGTGAGCGTATCGGTATAGGCGCGCGGCGTCGGGGCCAGACGCAGGAACTCCTTGAGGAAGGGCTCCACGCCAAAGTTGGTGAGCGCCGAGCCAAAGAACGCCGGGCTCAGTTTGCCGCAGGCCACGGCATCCAAGTCGAGCTCGTCGCCGGCGCCATCGAGCAACTCGATGTCATCCATCAGGTTCTTATGGTTTTCCTCGCCGATGAGCTCATCCATGGAAGGATCGCCCAGCTCGGCCTCGACCTCGGCGACCTTCTTGGTGGCGTTGGCGTGGCCGTCGCCCTCAAAGGCAATGACGCGACGGGTCTGACGGTCGAACACGCCGCGGAAGTTGCGGCCGCTGCCAATCGGCCAGTTCATAGGATACGTATTGATGCCCAGGACATTCTCGATCTCTTCCATGAGCTCAAACGGATCGCGAGCCTCGTGGTCGAGCTTGTTCACAAAGGTGAAGATGGGGATATGACGCAGTGTGCAGACCTTAAAGAGCTTTTTGGTCTGGGCCTCGACGCCCTTGGCGCCGTCGATGACCATGACCGCAGCGTCGGCGGCCATAAGGGTACGGTAGGTATCCTCCGAGAAGTCCTGGTGGCCGGGGGTATCGAGAATGTTGACACAGGCGCCGTTATAGGTGAACTGCAGCACCGAGGAGGTGACGGAGATGCCGCGCTCCTTCTCGATGTCCATCCAGTCCGAGACAGCATGCTTGGCCGAGCTCTTGCCCTTGACCGAGCCGGCAGTCTGGATGCTGCCGGTATAGAGCAGCAGCTTCTCGGTAAGCGTGGTCTTACCGGCGTCCGGGTGGCTGATGATCGCGAATGTGCGGCGCGACGAGATTTCATCCGACAGGCTTGCCATGCGGATCCTTTCTTGCATTGAGTGCATTACGTCGATGTAACCGCATTATTGTAGCCGCGAAATCCCGCTCTAGGGCGCCTATCAGGACAAATTCATCAGTTGGGGCCTTGGTAGCCGGCCCAATCCGTATTTGCCTCTTGCATAACTGTGCATAGTGTATATATACTGTGCTTACCGGTTATATACACGTGTAGCCCAACAGCTAAGGAGCCGCTGTGGACATCATCCTATCCAATTCGAGCGACAAGCCCATATACGAACAGATATCCTCGCAGGTCAAAGCTCAGATCCTTTCGGGCACGCTCGCTGCGGGAGCCAAACTCCCCAGCATCCGTGCACTCGCGAGCGACCTTGGCGTGAGCGTCATCACCACCAAGCGCGCCTACGCCGACCTAGAGCAACTCGGGTTTATCTGCACCGTGCAGGGCAAGGGCTGCTTTGTCGCCGAGGGCAACCAAGAACTCTTGCGCGAAAACCAGCTCTGCCATATCGAAGAGCTGCTTGCGAAAGCGGCAAGCCAAGCCGAAACCCTGGGCGTCACGCGCGACAAGCTGCACGAGATGCTCGACCTGGTAGCCCCCGAAACCATGCAGTAGCCATCTGCAAGAAAGGCTATACCATGAAAAACTTGCTAGAACTTAAAGGTGCATCGCGCCGTGTGAGCGACCGTTTTTCGCTGCGTGATGTCACGCTCGCTGTGGAGCCCGGCCAGATTGTCGGCTTTGTGGGTGCCAACGGTGCCGGCAAAACAACGACGATTCGAGCCGCGCTTGGGCTTATCAAACTCGATGCCGGCGAGGTGCACCTGTTTGGGCAGCGCTGTGGCGCCGACGCACCCGGTGAAGCGCAGCGCTGCTTGCGCACCCGTGTCGGTCTCGTGCTGGACACGTGTCCTTTCCCTTCCACACTCAAGGTGACCGAAGTTGAGGCACTCGTAAGACCGGCGTACCCCGCCTGGAGCCATGGCACCTTCGCCGACCTCATCAGCCAATTTGGCCTCGATCCCAAGACAAAGGTCAAGGACCTCTCCCGCGGCATGGGCATGAAACTGCAGCTTGCCTGTGCACTCAGCCATAATGCCAAGCTACTCCTTTTGGACGAAGCCACCGCGGGCCTCGATCCCATGGCGCGCGAGGAACTGCTCGATGAGCTGCTTGCTTTTGTCGCCGACGGCCAGCACAGCGTGCTGCTCTCGAGCCACATTACGTCCGACCTCGATCGCGCCGCCGACCGCGTCATCTGCATCGATAACGGCTCGATTGTGTTTGACCTGCCGCGCGAGGACATTACCGACCGAGCCGGCATCGCCCACTGCACCCAAGCGCAGGCCGCCGAGCTTATGGCTTGCGTCGAAGGTGCCCATGCCGCCCGCCACGCCTACAGCGTGGACGTGCTCGTGCCCAACCGTCGCGAAACGCTCGAGGCCTTTCCCGAGATTCCCTGCGATCGGGCAACCATTGACGACTATCTTCGCCTCACGCTGAAAGGGGCTTCAAAATGAAACGCGCCTTTATGTCCGAGCTCGCCATCGCTCGCGCGCTCATCCCGAGCATTGCGGGCGTCGGCCTGTTCATCTTCGTCGTGCTAACCCTTGCCAACGCATCGGACGGCGATTCCGGTATGAGCGCCGGCGCCTGCGCGGTCAGCGCCATGTCGCCCATCATAATCATGAACTCACTGGCTGGCTACGATAACCAAAACGGCTGGGAGCGCTATCGGGCAACGCTGCCGTTCTCGCGCAAAGACATCATCTGCGCACGCTAC
This sequence comes from uncultured Collinsella sp., assembly GCA_900548815.1. Lineage (GTDB taxonomy): Bacteria > Actinomycetota > Coriobacteriia > Coriobacteriales > Coriobacteriaceae > Collinsella. The sequence goes on along the minus strand of URLR01000010.1, from coordinate 7,034 downwards.
CTGTGCATTATTGCTTTCTCGGCCGTCATGGCATGCGCCGCCGTGCTTTTGAACATCATCGCCCTTCCGTTCTTCGATCACACGGGCATTCCCTCGACGGGACAGACCGTCTTTGAGATCACAATAGCCTCCGCCGCATCGATGCTCATCTCCCTCATGATGGTGTTTTTGGCACAGCCGCTGTTCTTTCGATTTGGACACATGGAGGCGCTGCGCCTTTCCGTCGGCCTGTTTGCCCTGATGGGCTGCGGTACCATGGCAATGCTGAGCTCTTCCAACCCCATTAGCAACTGGCTCATGTCGATTGCCGGAGCGAATCCCGATCCTGCCGTCCTTGGCGGTCTGTGCGCAGGAATTGCCGTACTGGCCCTCGCGCTATGTGCAATCAGCTGCGCTGTCAGCACCAAGGTCTATCGAGCGCGCGACCTGTAATCGACAGCTAAAGGGCTTGGGCGGCACCCCACCCTATTTACTAGATAAGACGAAGCAGCAACAACGTCGCTGGTACCCTTCACGGCACACCGTTTAGATCTTGGCAACCAAAGAAAGGCCGACAGCATATCTCGATTCGAGTCTTAACCAAATGCCTTCTCGAAATATGGCCCTGCCTCGCCACAGCGATATCAAAGCTTCATGGCGGGACGGTATCATCGGACGCACGCCGTAAATCTGGCGCGGTCGTTCTTGGGGGGGCATTTCGCCCGTGTCGTGGGTCGTCGCAGCATTTGCGTCAGCACTCTTTGCCGGCATCACATCCATCTTGGCCAAATGCGGCATCAAACAAACCGATTCCGATGTCGCAACCGCCATCCGTATCTGCGTGGCGCTCGTTTTCGCCTGTGCAAAACACCATCGCCATCGTACTGAGGAAGCTCTAAACGACAACCGCGCGAGGTTGCAAACACACGACCCCGCGCGGCTTCTTTCTTAATGAGTTTTGGGGCAGACCGACAGCCGTTACATCCTCACGCCGAGCTTGGGATGCCTATACTGACCGTGGGAGGCTGTGCGCTTACCGCGCGAGATGGCAAACTTGGGACAACAGTGCAGACAACGGAGGCAGGCTGCGCACTCCGGCTTTGCCCAGACGGGAAGGCCGTCGCGCATCTCGATTGCCGCCATGGGGCAGCGCTTGGCACGCAGGCTGCAGCCGATGCAGCGATCGGCATCGACGGCAAACTTGCTCGTCTGTTGCATGTGCGGCAGCCCAATTGCGTGATACGCGCAGGATGCAAACAGAGGCACACGATGGCGCATCATGTTGCCCGTGCGGCGCGCCCGAACTGCCTTAATCGCCGCATCGATCTGCACCTCGGCCGCCTTGTTAATGTTCTCGACCTTTTTGGAGTCGGACAAATCAAACACGGGCGTCCAGGTATCGGGCATCTTGACGCTCATCGCCGCATCCAACTCGAGCCCACTCTCGTGTAGCAGATCGCGGGCGAACTTGGCCGATTGCCCGGTCGTCGAACCATATGTCGAGACATAGAACGTATACGGGCGCTCGCCGCCCTTTGCGCCGGCAGCAATCGACAGGTCGGCAGTCTTTATAAACTCGATCATCGGCGTCGGCAAGCCACAGGCATACACCGGGGCGACAAACCCCAGCTGGCAGGGACTTTCCGTCACAGCAAGGTGAAAGGCCTCGGCATCAAAACGCTCAATCGACATAACTTTGTCGTCTGTCGCCGCCGCAATGCGACGCGCCACATGATCGCTGTTCCCCGTCGCGCTAAAGTACAGAATCATCTCGCACCTCTGGAATTGACTCGTGAAAAACCGCACTACTTGCGCAGCGGCTTGGGCAGCGGAATGCCGGCGGCGATGGCTGCGACGATGATCATGCAGACGATACCCTTGAGCGGGAAGCACATGAGCAACAGGCCCACGACCATGACCGGCTGACGCACGACGGCGCCCATCGTCGATGCCGTGCAGACGGCGACGCAAAAGACCGGATCGGCGCCGGTGAGGATGGCAAGGCCATAGCCCAGGCTCACACCTGAGAAGATAACCGGGAAGAAGTGGCCGCCACGCCAGCCCATATTGATGAGGGCGGGGGTCAGCATGGCCTTGACAAAACCGGTCGCGATAAGCATGCCGGCGGGAATGGTCAGATAGGTTTCCATGAGCACGTCGGCCTGGGTCTCGCCGGCAAACATGGTGTAGGGCAGGACCGTGCCACAGATGGCGAGCGCCAGACCGGCTAGCACGGCCTTTACGACAGGACGCTCCCCTATTGCATGGGACAGTGCCTCGCTTGCGTGCTCAGAGACAAAGTACAGCCAACCGCATACGGTGCCGACCAACGCCAGCGGAATGAGCCAGACAAGTTCCAGGTTGCCCACCTCGGCGGACTCGAACCTGGGCATGCCCATGCCGCCGCCCACAAGCTGGCCAAGCAGCAGGTAGGTGCCCAGACCGCCGGCAATCGCAATGCCGTAGACCACCGTCTTTTGCGCCTTGGGCAGCTTGATGGTGATCTCGCCGGACGCGGTCTCATCGTCGACGTCTTTGCCCTGGCCGTCGGCGCTACCGGCGAGCGGAGCCACAAAGCCAAAGACGGGCGCGGTAAAGAGCGCCGTCAGGGCAGCCTGGGTACCCAGCAGCGTGAGCTCCCTAAACTCGGCGCCAAAGCGACGCATGCGGTCGCCGACCCAGCTGCACAGACCCGCGATAACGCCGGTCAGGCCGGCCTCCGGTCCAATACTTCCGCCAAACAGCAGCGGCAGCAATGCCGCGAGCGAAAGCTTGCCCAGATTGTCGTACGGGTAGCGCCCGTCTTGCTTGACCTTAACCATCACCTGGTTGAGGTCATCGGTCTTGGTGCCTGTCATCTTTTCGTACAGACCGATTAACAGGCCGCCCAGCAGACAGACAAAAAACGGGTACGGCAGAAAGCCAAACGGGCCGCTGGCGAGCTCGGGCGAAGCGACGCCCAGCGCGTGCGGAATCTCGGTCCATAGATAGTCGATGCCGTGCTCCATCGCAAAAAAGAACAGCCAGACCGCGGCACCTGCGAACGCACCGGTCATGGCAACGCTGACCAAAAACAGCGCTCGGTTCGTGGGTTTAGTGAGCTTATCCATCGGGTCCTCCCGCGGTCAGAGTCGACATAGATACGTTTTATTGTAGAACGAGCGTGGCCCAGACAAGCCAACCGTCTGCGCTGCAAACGGAGCCACCGGGGACCACGGCGGGGCAGGCTCAAGGCTTATCCGTTGATAATTGATGCGATTTCGCACAGATCCTCGGCAAAGTAAATGCCTTGCTGGCGCTGCGGGCTCGAAAGTCCCTTATCAATCATGTGCCCGAGCAGCGCCTTGAGGTCGTTGTAGTAACCGTTCAGGTTGTACAAAATGCACGGCGCATCGAGATGCCCCAACGACACCGCGGACATAACCTCGGCAATCTCCTCGAGCGTGCCCGTGCCACCCGGAAAGGCGATGAACGCGTCACCGAGCTCGATCATCTTGGCCTTGCGCTCGACCATGTCGCTCGTCACGATGAGGTCGTCGATGCCATCATGTTGAAACTCGGCCTCGATAAAAAAGCTCGGCTCAACACCCGTCACGTGCCCGCCGGCATCGAGCACGCTATCGGCAAGCGCGCCCATCAGGCCCGATTTGGACCCGCCGTATACCAGCGCGTGGCCGTTGGTGCCAATCCAGTTGCCCAGCTCCTGTACCGCAGGTAGAAACGCCGGGTCATTACCGACGCTGGCACCCAGATACACGGTGATATTCATTTCAGTCCCCCTCATCGTGACGCGCGGCGCCCGTTCTAGCGTTGGCGGCGGCGATATTCGCGCACGCGGCGCGACAGATCGGCGAGCTCGTCACGATCGAGCTCTTCCAAATGCTCAAGATCGTCCATAAAGCGCGCCATGGTGTCCTTTTGGCGCAGCTTGATGAGTGTATTGCAGTAGTTCACCGCCACGCCCGTGAGCATGGCGATGTAGAAAATGCTGATAACGCTCAAGACGACGGTAATAGCACGGGCGACCGGTGTTTCGGCCGGAATGTCACCAAAGCCGATGGTCGAGACCGTCTCAAAGCTAAACCACAGGCCATCGCCAAACGTGAGGGTCGTGGGCTCGGACAACCAAACGGCCGTCGAGCACAGCAGGTAAAAGATAAGAAACAGCCCCGTGATGCGCGCAAAGCCGGCCTGTCGCAGTACGTCGGCAAGCGTCCTCAACCTGTTCATCGCGACCCCTTTCCCAGACGCCCAATCTCGTTCGCTCGGTATTGTCCCACAACCGACAGTTAGGGACGTTCCTTTTGTGCCGGTAGAAAGGGACTGTCCCCAACTGCCGGGCGGGACCGTTTAGCGGTGCAGCTGCCGACTGGGCAGGCTGAGCTGGTATCCTTATGCGGTAATGTCTCGATTCGTTAGGATTGCATGTGAAAGCTTCCGCTGTCCTTCGTTCAGTTATATATCGCACCCTGGCCGTCGCGCTTGCCGCGCTCGCCATACTGAGCACCATCATGCCCGCCCCCGCCTATGCCGCCAATACCGATCAGCAAGTCAAGACGGTCCACGTTGGTTGGCTCGTCAGCAACGAGGGCTTCCAGAACGGCACCCCCGGCGAGCGTCTCTCGGGATGGGGTTACGAGTACCTCCAGACTCTGTCGTACTACACGCCCGGCTGGCAGTACGAATACGTCTCCGGCACCTTCACTGAGCTTATGGACATGCTCGAGGCGGGCGAGATCGACCTCATGCCCAACATCTCCTACTCCGAGGAACGCGCCCAAAAGCTGCTCTTTTCCTCGAACCCCGAGGGCACCGAGCGCTACTTCATCTACGCCAAGCCCGATCGAGACGATCTGGCCAAGGGTGACCCCCAAGCGCTCCAAGGCCTTACCATCGGCTGCAACCCCGGCGTTATGCAAACCTTCGTTGGCCAGCAGTGGCTCGCCAACGAAGGCATTACCTGCACCTATAAAGAAATCGACACTGGCGGTGCCCTCTTTGACGCGCTCGCAAACAACGAGGTCGATGCCATCATTATGAACGACACGACCTCGTCGCCCAGCGCCTCCCCCATGTTCTACATTGGTTCGAGCGACTACTATTTTGCCGTCCCCAAAAGCCGCTCCGACCTGATGGACGACATCAATGCCGCCATGTCGGCAATCGCCCGCGTCAGCCCACGCTATATCGACGAAGTCAAATCTAACTACTCGGCCCAAAACAGCGGTTCATCATCGCTCAACAGCCCCGAACGTTCCTGGCTCAAAGCAAATGACAACACCATCACGCTCGGCTACATTACGGGCAAACTCCCCTACTGTAACGAAGACGAAGACGGCGAAATGGAAGGTTCGCTCGCATCGCTTGCGACGACGCTGCACGATAAATTTGGCATTACGGTCAAAACCGTCGGCTTTGATAGCTACAAGATGATGTCAAAGGCCCTGTCAAAGGGAAGCATAGACGTTGCGCTACCGGTATACCGAGATTACTGGTTTGCCGAGCAAACAGGTGTTGTGCAGTCGGTATCGTTGGGGACCATGTCCCTCACCGCCATTCACACCGGCAGCAACCTGAACAAAGACCTTCAGAACATCGCCTGTACCAAATCATCGTTTGTCAACAAAAATGCACTTGAAAGTCTGTTCCCCACAGCGACCGTGACCGAATACCAATCCGACGATGAAGCGTTCGACGCCCTCAGGAAGGGAACGGCGCACTGCATCGTCGCTCCCAGTTCACGCGTAAAAACCATCGGCGACCGTTATGATCTCGAGGGCTACGAGACGGTCGAGCTCCCTGACACCTGTGAGCTCTCGTGCTGGATTTCGCGCGGAAAGCCCGAGTTGCTGGGAATCATCAACAAGGGCATCATCAATGCCGGAGAATCGCTCTCCGCAAGCAATTTCTCCTCCACGTCGTACACGGCCCAGGAATCCAACACGCTTCAATTCCTTTATCGCAACCGCACCGCCATTGCAGCTACCCTCATCGGTATGTTGTCGGTCGGCATCGTCCTGCTCATCTGGGCGCTCGTGCGCGCTCGAACCGAGCGCAAAAAAGCCGACGCCGCCAACGCCGCTAAGACGGCATTCCTCACGCGCATGAGCCACGACATCCGTACGCCGCTCAACGGCATCCTAGGCCTTATCGAGATCGAGGAATTGAAGGAAGGCGATATGCAAGTCGCCCGCGAGAGCCGTGCCAAGGCGCGCGTTGCCGCCAATCATCTGCTCTCGCTGATCAACGACATCCTCGAAATGGGCAAAATCGAAGACCGCAAGCTAACACTGGAACATGCGCCTTTTAACCTCAAAGAGCTCTGTGACGATACGCTGGTGCTGTGCAAGCTCCGCGCGTCCAGTAACGGCATCACAATGCAGGACAATAGTCTGCCGTACGCCACGGGGCCATACATGATCGGCAGTCCCACCCATATCCGACAGATCATGATCAACCTGTTAGACAACAGCATTAAGTACAACAAGCACGGCGGCTCCGTCACCTTTAGCTCAAAGACCAAGCCGCTCGATAACGGGCGCGCGCTCTTTTGCTTTAGCGTTTCGGATACCGGCATTGGCATGACTCCCAAGTTTTTAAAGCATATCTATGAGCCGTTTGCCCAAGAAGGTGACGATGCGCGCAGCAAGTTCCAAGGAACCGGCATGGGCATGCCAATCGTCAAGTCGCTTATTGACCTGATGGGCGGCACGATTGAGATTTCGAGTGAGGTTGGCGTGGGGAGTACGTTCAACGTCCAGATTCCGCTCGATATCGACAAGAACCCTCAGGCAAGAGAACGTGCGGACGGCCAGGCAAACAGCTGCTCGCTTGCCGGCATGAACGTCCTTTTGGCAGAAGATAACGAGCTCAATGCCGAGATTGCCCAGGCTCTGCTCGAAAGCGAAGGCATCGTCGTAACTCGTGCCGCCAACGGCAACGAAACGGTCGACCTATACGTTGGCCGTCCCGCCGGCAGCTTCGACGCGATCCTGATGGACATTATGACTGTCTCTTATACACATCTGACGCTGCCGACGATAAGGCTCGTGTAG